>JBNLGU010000046.1:0-22138 GCA_050306215.1 Pontiella sp. | reverse complement strand
ATACCCGCGCTCCAGTCATTACCCGCGACCGTCAGGCCATGCTCTCAATTAAAGCGTTCCAGCCAGGGCAGATTCTGGTTCGCGTTAACGGCAGTTCCTGGAAAAAATACTCTCGTCCGGTTGAAATGCCGATTGCGGCAACCGTAGAGGCGCGGGTGGATCTTGGCGCCGGGCTGACCAGCAATATCGGTCAGGCGGAGTTCGAAAAGGTGCTTCCGCTGCTCGACCTGGACAAGAGCAAGTGGAAGGTCGTTCACTGCGACAGCGCCGAAGATCCGGGCGAAGGGGCTGCTAAAAATGCGATTGACGAAAAGCCGTCCACGTTCTGGCATACGAACTGGTCGTCGTCCCGTGAGCCGTTTCCGCATGAACTTCAGATTGATCTCGGTCAGACGTTGAAGCTTGCCGGGTTTATGCAGCTTCCGCGGCAGGATAACGCAAACGGACGGGTTAAAGAATACGCGGTTTATGTCAGCAAGAGTACCTCCGACTGGGGAAGCCCTGTTGCTGAAGGCGCGTTCGGGAATACGAGTCAGCGTCAGGAGGTTCGGTTCGATAAGGTCGTTCGAGGCCGCTACATCCGGATCGTCTGTAAAAACGAGTGGAACAATGCGCATTTCGCCTCGCTCGCGGAACTCGATGTGATGGCCGTGAAGGAATAGATCGATAGGGAAGAGGGTGTAAAAAGTTTCTTTGGGAATGACAGGGTGCAATTTTTGGCGGTTTGGGCCGTTGCCGCCGGCTCGCGAACCGTATCAAGGGACCGTCTGTTTTCGTTTTGAAACAACCGTGCCGTAGATAACCGCCTGTCCATGCCGCTTCATCCCGGTTTAGACCACCAGAATCAGTATTCGTTTCTCCGTGCGGTCCGGGTGAAGGTCTCCGGGGGGATGCCGTAGACGCGCTTGAAGACGCGGGAAAAGTGGTAGGGGTCGGCGAACCCGACGGCTTCGGCCACTTCCTTGACGAGCACATTGCGATTGCCGAGCAATTCGGCGGCCTTGTTCATCTTGAGGCGGTTGAGCAATTGAAGCGGAGACTCTTCGGCAAAGCGCTTGAACAGGCGGGCCAGGTAGGCCTGGTCGATAAAGCATTGCCTGGCGGCCTCTTTCACGGTGGCGATTTCCAGGAAGTTTCGTTCCATGTGCTGGCGGCAGCGCAGGTAGGTTTGCCAGGCCGGAGAAGCGGCCGTCTCGGCGTCCATCGCGCTATCATCGGCTGTGAGAATAAGCTGCCGAAGCAACAGGGCGCACAGGGCGTCGCGGTTCCGGCTCTGGGTGTTTCCGGTGGTGATCAGGTTTTCAAAGATGCTTCGCATGCGGAACGGCCGCGCAGCGTAGAGCGGAATGCCGCGCCTGAACACCGTATGCTTCAGCAGGTCCGTAAGGTTGTGTCCGACAAAATTCACAAAGTGTTTCAATAGGGGAAAATCCGCGTCGGTCTCGATCATGTGGGAGGTTCGTGGCCCATAGTGGAAGATCATGCCGGGCCGAAGTTCATGCCGGATTCCATGGATGATGAGGGTGCCTTTTCCGGCCGCCACGAACTCAATGGAATGAAACTTGAAACTCTCCCGTTCGATCCGGTAGTCGGGGGAGCATTGTTCGCGCCCGCCACAAATCACAGTCTCGCTGGTATCTTTTTTTGGAGTCAAATTCAGATAGTAGTACTCTCCGGCGGTGACCTGCGTGGAGATGAATGATGCCTGTTTCTTTTCCATACTAACCCCATTTGGTAGATGTAGCCATCTGAATGTAAAAATGGACACAAGTCAAATATATCCATTATCAGGTCAATTCGGTACATTGGCGGATTGGATTCTAGTTGCTACCTTCCACCATCGCTCCCCATAGCTTAAGCCCACGGGGGGCGGAAGGCTTGACCCAAGGAAGGACAATTGACGATGACTGGAGAATCCAGACCTGTTTTTGCGATGGCGCCGGACGCCATCGACCCGAAAAGTGTTCCGAGCGTAACGCTGAGCAATGGCGAAAAAATGCCGGTGCTGGGCATGGGTACATTCGGTTCCGATACCTATTCCGCCGATGAGATTGCGACCGCCGTACTGGGGGCCGCCGAATTCGGCCAGCGCGCGTTCGACTGCGCCTCGGTCTACAGCAACGAGAAGGAGATCGGTGGGGCGCTCAAGATTATCATGGAGGGCGGCGTTCCCCGGGAAGAGCTCTTCATCACCTCCAAGGTGTGGAACGACATGCATGGCGACGGCGAGGTGATCAAGTCGTGCAAGCAGTCGCTCGAAGATCTGGGGCTTGAATATCTCGATCTCTATCTGGTTCATTGGCCGTTCCCGAACTTCCATCCGCCGGGCTGCAGCGTCGAATCGCGCAGTCCCGACGCCAAGCCCTACATCCACGAAAACTACATGAAGACGTGGGCGCAGATGGAACAACTTGTCGACATGGGATTGGTGAAGAGCATCGGCACCTCCAATATGACCATTCCGAAGATGGAGCTGTTGCTGCGCGACTGCCGCATCAAGCCGGTGGTCAACGAGATGGAGCACCATCCGCACTTCCAGCAATCCGCGTTGTTCGACTACCTGGTCGCTCACGACATCCAGCCCATCGGCTACTGTCCGATCGGCTCGCCGGCGCGGCCCGAACGCGACCGCACCGAAAACGACACGGTCGACATCGAGGATCCGGTTGTGGTCAAGATCGCAGAGAAGTACGGCGTGCATCCGGCGATCATCTGCGTTAAATGGGCGCTCCAGCGCGGGCTGGTAGTGATTCCCTTTTCGACGAAGCGCAGCAAGTACACCTCCAATCTGAAGGCGGCCCTGATGGACGATCTGTCGGACGAGGAGATGGATGCCATCAGCAACATCGACAAAAACTGCCGCCTGATCAAGGGGCAGGTCTTTACGTGGAACGGCAGCCGGGGCTGGGAAGATCTGTGGGATCTCGACGGCACGATTGCACAATAGTTTTCAACCCAATATCCAAAAGGACATACCATGTTTGAAATTCCAAAAACCATGACGGGGGCATATTTGCCCGGGGACAGCTCGGTAAAATTCAAGGAGTATGAAATTCCGGAACTGAAGCACGGCGAGGTGCTGGTCAAGACCAAGGCGTCGACCATCTGCGGGTCGGATATCCGCTGCATCTACAACGAGCATCTGGGCAAGGGACCGGAAGGCTACCAGAAGGAAATGATCGCCGGACATGAACCCAGCGGCCAGATCGTCAAGTGCGGACCGGGAACACGCCACTTCAAGGAAGGCGACCGCGTTGTCATTTATCATATTTCCGGCTGTGGCATCTGCAACGACTGTCGCCGCGGCTACATGATTTCCTGCACGAGCGAAGAATATCGCAAGGCCTACGGATGGCAGCGCGATGGTGGCATGGCCCCGTACATCGTGGCCGAGGAGAAGGATCTGGTCATGCTGCCGGATTCGCTGAGCTATTCAGACGGTGCCCAGGTGGCCTGCGGCTTCGGCACGGTCTACGAAGGCCTCGAAAAGATCGGCATCTCCGGCAACGACGCTGTCCTGATCACCGGTCTTGGTCCGGTAGGTCTGGCGGCCGCCATGCTCTGCCGGGCCATGGGCGCATCGAACATTATCGGCATCGAAGCCAACGACCAGCGTGTTGAAATCGCCAAGGGTCTTGAACTACGCAAGGGTAGCGGCATCAAGCTGTTCGACGCTGTGCTCAAGGCCGGCCCGGATAACGTTGAAGAGGTCAAGGCGCTGACCGGCGGCATGGGTTGCGAAAAGGTGGTCGAGTGCTCGGCCAACGCCAACGCCCGCCTGACGGCGGTCCAGGCCGCCCGCAAATGGGGCAAGATTGTACTGATCGGCGAGGGTGGTTTGATGAGCCCCGATTTTGCGCCGAGCCGCGATATGATCCACGACCAGAAGACGATGTACGGTTCGTGGGTCACCAACATGTGGCGCATGGAGGAGTTGGTAGAACGCCTGGTCCGCTGGAACATCCATCCGGCCGACCTGATCACGCACCGCTTCGGTCTGGAGCAGGCGCCGGAAGCCTATGCGCTGATGAACAGTGGAACATGCGGCAAGGTTGCGGTATGCTTCGACGAAGAGCTTCCTGCTTAGTGGCTTGTTAGGGGATTATGCAAAGGAGAGAGCAATGAGCATGTCTGATAAAAAAGTGCCGGTGATTCCTGCCAGCTTCCTGGTGTCGTTTATACTGGTGACCTTCCTGTTTTCATTGTGGGGGTTTGCCAACGATATCACCAATCCGATGGTGGCGGCGTTCAAAAACATCCTGCTGATCAGCAATAAGCAGAGTTCGCTTGTGCAGACGGCCTTTTATGGCGGGTATTGCGTTATGGCGATTCCAGCGGCACTGTTTATCAAGCGGTTCACCTACAAGAAGGGCATTCTGCTCGGTCTCACGCTTTACGCGACCGGGTGCCTGTTGTTTGTTCCTTCGGGCATGATGATGGCCTTTCCTGCCTTTCTGCTCTCCTACTTCATCATGACTTGCGGGCTTTCGTTTTTGGAAACCAGTGCAAATCCATACATCCTTTCGATGGGGGACGAAGAAACCTCGACGCGCCGCCTGAACTTTGCGCAATCCTTCAACCCGATCGGTTCGCTGATGGGCATGCTGACGGCCAAGAACCTCATCCTCTCCAAACTCGACCCGGCAACCGAGGATGCGCGTCATGCGCTGCAGGCATCCGATCCGCAGGCGTTCGCAGACATGCAGCAGCATGATCTGGGCGTCATCATCGGTCCGTATGTCACGCTCGGTATTGTGGTGATTGTCGCATTGGTCGTGTTTGCGATCGTCAAGCTACCGAAAACCAAGGGTGAAGACCACAACGAGCTCGATGTTGGCGGTACGCTTAAACGACTGTTCACCAATGCCCGGTATGTCGAAGGTGTCGTGGCCCAGGCCTTCTATGTCGGTGCGCAGATCATGTGCTGGACCTTCATCATTCAATATGGCGCCAACGAACTCGGCATGACCAAGGCGGAGGCGCAGGGCTACAACATGATCGCAATGATCATTTTCGTGAGCAGCCGTTTTGTCTGCACCTTCCTGCTACGCTTTTTCAGCCCGGGCGGGTTGCTTTCTACGCTCGCCGTTGTGGGCGGGGTGCTGGTTGCCGGTTGCATGACTATCAAGGGCATGCCGGGCCTCTACTGCCTTGTCGGCGTCTCCGCTTGCATGTCGCTGATGTTCCCGACCATTTACGGCATTGCCCTCGAAGGCTTGGGCGACGACGCGAAGCTTGGCGCGGCTGGGTTGATCATGGCCATTGGCGGCGGATCAGTCATGCCGTATATGCAAGCATGGATCATGGATGGTTCCGGCTTTCTCGGCCTGTCCGCCACCCGCTCCTCGTTTGTGCTTCCGCTGATCTGCTTCGTGGCCATCGCGCTCTATGGCTGGCGCACGCACAACATCCACCATGCCGATCGACGCAAGCAAGCGCCGTCTGTCATCTAGAATCAGGAGAACACCATGCTTAAAGGAATCAATCCGATTGTCAGTCCCGACCTGTTGAAGATCCTCGCCGAAATGGGGCACGGCGACGAAATCGTGCTGGCCGACGCCCATTTCCCGGGGCATACCTTCTGCCCGAAGAATGTCCTGCGCGGCGACGGCCTGCAGATCCCGGATCTGCTCGAAGGCATCATTCCGCTGTTCGAACTCGATAGCTACGACGACCCGCTGATCATGATGGCGGCCGTCGAGGGCGACCAGCTGGATCCGCAGGTGGAGGCCGACTACCTGGCCGCCATCCGCAAAGCTGCGCCGGAAGCTCCGGCAGTCAAGCGCATTGGCCGCTTCGAGTTCTACGACCGCGCCGAAAAGGCCTTTGCCTGTGTCATCACCGGCACCACGGCCAAGTACGGCAACATCATTCTGAAGAAAGGCGTCACGCCGATTGCTGAAGTCTAGTAGAAGCGGATTAAATGCTCGTAGGCAAACCCATCATATATTTCGCGCTGTTGCCTCACGAATTATGAGATGAGCGCTATTGCTTAAATCCTACAATCCGGCGAAGAGGACGACAACCCGACGGTCAATGTGTACGCGGGCGAGTGTGATAGCCCGGTTCGAGGCGGGGCGCCAGATGCTCGCGATACCCGTGGATTTATAATTGTTCAGACAGGGTTTTGCGATTATATGAACGGTTGTCCATGAATGACATAAGCTCAATCTTGAACGTTGCGTCTCAAGAGCGTGACCGATCGGCTGCAGCGCTGTTTCCGCTGGTGTACAACGAACTGCGCCGGTTGGCGGGTGCGCGGATGGCGAACGAGGCCGGACAGCATACCCTGCAGCCGACTGCGCTGGTCCACGAGGCCTGGTTACGCATGGTTCGCGACGAGGACCGAAACTGGGAAACCCGGGCCGGTTTCTTTGCCGCTGCGTCCCGGGCCATGCGTCGCATCCTCGTCGAGCACGCCCGCCGGAAAGGCCGTTTAAAGCGCGGTGGTTCCCGCCAACGCGTCGATCTGGAGATCTCCGAGCTGTCGGATGCCGAAGCGGACGAGAAGATCCTGCTGGTGGAGGATGCCCTGACGCAGTTGGAGCAGGTCCATCCGGAATGGGCGAAAATCGTGGTGATGAAATATTTCGGAGGAATGACCCAGCCGGAGATCGCCGAGGCGCTGGGCATGGGCGAACGGACCGTTCGCCGGTATTGGTCCTGCGCGCGTGCCTGGCTCTACGACCGGATCCGCTCGGAGACGGAATAATGGTGCGCGCCGACGAAATCTTCTTTGCGGCCATGGAGATCGACTCCGATTCGGAAAGAGCGGCCTATGTGGAACAGGCCTGCGGCGACGACCCGCAACTGCGTGCCAAGGTGGAACGGTTGCTGTCGGCCGTGGGCGAATCGGAGGCCTTTTTTTCAGCGGATGCCCCGACCCATGTGACCACGGCGGAGATCGCCGAAACCCTCGATGGAATCGAGGGGATTCTGGAACAAGCAGGCCATGCATTCGAAGGGGAGGACGGGGAGGTCGGCAAGCAATTCGGTCCCTACAAACTGTTGCGAAAGATCGGCGAGGGCGGCTCCGGCAATGTCTACGTGGCCGAGCAGTTCGCCCCGGTTCGCCGGCAGGTCGCCTTCAAGATCATCAAGCGGGGCATGGATACGAAAAGCGTCATTGCGCGTTTCGAGGCCGAGCGTCAGACGCTGGCGATGATGGAGCACCCGAACATCGCCCACGTCTACGATGCGGGGGAAACCGAAGCCGGCCGGCCCTATTTCGTGATGGAACTGGTTCACGGCATTCCGATCACGCGGTATTGCAACGAGAACCGTTTGAACATCCGCCAGCGCCTCGAACTCTTTGTCCAGGTTTGCTATGCGATCCAGCATGCCCACCAAAAGGGCGTCATCCATCGGGATATCAAGCCCTCCAATGTCTTGGTCGATCTGCACGAAGGCATCCCGCGCCCCCGCGTGATCGACTTCGGCATCGCCAAGGCCATCCACAAAGAACGGTTGGGCGAACCGGATGGGCATACCGTGGTCGAACCCTTTATCGGAACCCCCGCCTACATGAGTCCCGAGCAGGCCCGGATGGGAGGGGCAGGTCTAGATACGCGTAGCGATATCTATAGCTTGGGAGCGCTGCTTTACGAACTACTGACCGGTAGCACGCCGTTCGAGAGACGCGCTCTGGTCGATGGAGGGCTCGATGAAATGCGGCGCATCCTCTTGGAACAGGAGCCGGCCCGTCCATCGACCCGCCTGCACCAATTGAGCGGCTCCGATCCCGATGCGATGAGCCGGACCATGGGCGATATTGCGTCGTTGGAGCGCGCTCTTCGCGGCGATCTCGACTGGGTCGTAATGAAGGCGTTGGAAAAGGATAGGGACCGTCGCTATGAAACGGTGGAAGCCTTCGCCATGGATATCGACCGCTACCTGAACCATGAGCCGGTCATGGCCCGGCCGCCGAGCCGCCGCTACCGTTTTCGGAAAATGGTGCGGCGGAACCGGGGTGCGGTGGTGTCTGTTTGCGCGGTGCTGTCGGCCCTGCTGGGTGGACTGGCGACGTCGAGCTGGCTGCTGGTCCGCGAGCACGCCGTCCGCAAGCGGGCGGTGGCTGCGGAACAGCTGGCCGAGGAATCGCGTCAAAGCGAGGCCCGGTTGCGCATCGAGGCGGAAGCCCGCGAAAACATTGCCATGGCGGCCGTCCTGTTGAACCGGAATCAGTACGAAGAGGCCGAGCAAATGGTGGCGGGATGCGAGCTCCCCGTCATCAAGCCCTCGCTGGAAGCCGGCAAGGTCTTCCTTAGCTTGGCGGATTGGAACCTCCAGCAAGGGCGTTGGTCAACGGCCGCGGGGCATATGCTGAAGTTCGCGCACGCGGTGCAGGTGGACAAATCGGATCTGACGGACGAGGCCACACGAGGGTTGATTTGCGTGGCCCCGACGCTGGTGGTGGCCGGCGATCTGGAAAGCTACAAAACGTATGTCCACGAAACGATTGCTCATTTTGCCAAAACGCAAAACCCGATCGCGGCTGAACATGTCGTCAAAATGTGCGTGATCCTGCCCTGCGATGAATCCGTACTGCAGGCGCTGCAACCGTTGTCGGATGTCTTGAAACAGTCCGTCATCAAACACCCGACCGCCTCTGAGTGGGACAACTTCATCAATGCGTGGCGGGTCCTGGCGATCGCCATCTTCGAATACCGGCAGGGCCACTATGCGGAAGCCGCCAAATGGGCGCAGGGAAACCTCGCGAGTTCGGATACCAAGCCGGTGCGGATCGCCATGGATCACATTATCCTCGCCATGGCGCTGCATCACATGGGCCTGTCCAACGAGGCCCGGACCGAGCTGGCCCTGGGACGGCAGATGGTGAAGGATGGATGGCCCGAGGGGCTGGACCGGGTGGCGTATACCGACGACAAAGGGTCTGGATTCTGGTTTGACTGGGTCATCGCCCAGCTCTGGCTTTCCGAGGCCGAATCCGTTTTGCATGAGCCCCGCTAGCTTGTTTCCCTGTCGAAGTGATTGAAAACCGTAGGTTTTTCGCACCCGAAAGGTTAAAAAATCTGGCCGGAAAATCCCTTGCACGACGCCCTTTTTTCTAGTGGCCGGAATTTCTGGATGGAGACAAATCTAGCGTAGCAGTTTTCTCAAAGAGGTCGGCCGTAGATCATCATCCACGGCGAAAAGCGGCCTCATAGTTAGTTCGGCCAGTCAGAAAGTTTGCGCAACTAGGTTTTTTACACGAGGTAAAGAGGGGGGAGAAACAAATGAAAGAGTCTGGGATACAATGGGTTGTCTGCGTCGCGATGGCGGCGACGGTTTTTGGGTCGGTCTGCCATGCGGGCAACCCGATCGTACAAACGAAGTTCACGGCCGATCCGGCGCCGATGGTGCATGACGGTGTCGTCTACCTGTACACGAGCCACGACGAAGATGATGCCGGCCCCGGCATGGGTCGGTTCCTCATGAAGGACTGGCAGTGCTATACGTCGACGGATATGGTGAACTGGACGGACCATGGAACCATAGCTTCCCTCAAAACCTTTCCATGGGCGGTGCAGGAGAACGATGCGTGGGCGCCGCAGGCGATTGAGCGCGACGGTAAATTTTATTTTTACGCGCCGGTGAGCGTTCCGGGTTGGCCTAAAAATGTGATTGGTGTTGCCGTGGCGGACAATCCGCTCGGTCCGTACAAGGATGCTATTGGAAAGCCGCTCGTCGGGCCGGACGGCGGATTCATCGATCCTTCTCCGTTCATCGACGATGATGGACAGGCCTATCTTTATTGGGGCAACCCTAATCTGTGGTATGTCAAACTGAACGACGACATGATTTCCTATTCCGGGGAGATCATAAAAGATCCCGGCATTGCCAAAGTACAGGGTCAGCCGGATCCGTATCATTATCAGGAAGGTCCCTGGGCCTACAAGCGCGACGGCCACTACTATATGGCCTACGCTTCCACCTGCTGTCCGGAGGGGATGGGGTACGCCATGAGCGACAGTCCGGAAGGGCCGTGGGAGTTCGGTGGATACATTATGCGCCCGGATGGCCGCTCTTCCGGAAACCATCCGGGGATTATCGATTATAAGGGCAAGACCTATGTTTTCGGATTTAACTTTAAACTGAACTTTTCCATCACCGAAACCCACCACGAACGCCGCTCGGTCTGCGTGGCCGAACTGAAGTTTAATCCTGACGGTACGATCCAGGAACTTCCCTGGTGGGAGGAAGCTGATCCCGTCGATCAGGTCGAGTTGCTCAACCCCTACGTTCGCACCGAGGCGGAAACCATCTGCTGGAGCGAAGGCATAAAGTCCGAGTCCTGCGATGCGGGTGGGATGAATGTCTATCCGGAAAAAGACGGTGCCTACATCAAGGTGCAGGGGGTCGACTTCGGCACAGATGGAGCCGGTACGTTCACGGCCTCCGTCGCCTGCGGCACGGAAGTCGGGCTCTTTGAGGGCGCATCCATCGAACTCCATCTCGACGGGGTGGACGGCCCGCTCATCGGCGCGGTTCCGGTTTCCTACACGGCTGGCGACTGGAAGAACGAAACGATTGCGATCAAGGGCGCGGCCGGCGAACATGACCTCTTCTTTGTCTTCACGGGCGATTCGGTCAACCTCTGTAAGTTCGATCATTGGCAGTTCGCGAAAAATACCTCCGAGCCGGAACTGGTTGCCGTGAATGCCGCCGTCGAGCGGTATAAGATCGATACCGCCTCCGGCGCGGCCAACCGTGTTCCGCTCTCCGTCGTCGCGATCTATTCCGACGGCACGAGCAAGGATGTTTCCAGTCAGGCGAAAATTGCCGTGGAGAAGCCCTCCGTAGCAGCCGTGGGCGAGGGCATGGTCTCCGGCGCAAGCACCGGCGAAACGATACTCACAGCTCAGTTTGACGGAAAGTCGGATGAGCTTTGCCTGTTCGTGAAGGATTTAAAGGCCGAGTTGACGCCGAGAAAACTGATCGTCAGCGCTCCGAAACTGGAGCTCATCATGGGGAATAAACAGACCGTCAGCGTGACGGCGGAATATGTTGACGGGCACGCCGAGGATGTCACGAAGCAGGCAACCTATACCGCGGCCGACTCTAAAACAGTCTCGGTCGAAAATGGTGCGGTTACCGCTCTGGAAAAAGGCAGTGCCACGGTGCAGGTGGAATTTAAAGGCAAACTAGGATCGCCGGTATCTGCTTCGATCAAGGTGTCAGCATCCTATCGCAATCCTTTTGCACGAAACAGGGCCGATGAGTTTGACACCCAGTCGGGCGTTCTGACCGAAAACAGCTCCGAGGAAGGCAGCAACATCTGCAATATCGAAAACGGGGACTGGGTCTGCTTCAAGGCGGTTGATTTCGGTTCCGGCGCCAGTGCGGCGGATTTCCGTGTCGCCTCCGCGACCGGTGGCGGCACGATCGAGATCTACCTCGACCGTGTCGACAACCCGTCTGTTGGCACCTGCGAGGTGAAGAACACCGGTGGTTGGCAATCGTGGAAAACGGAAACCTGCAAGCTGAAAGGCGTGAAGGGCCGGCACGACGTCTACTTTAAGTTCACCGGTGGCCCGGGCTACCTGCTCAACGTGTATGACTGGACATTCAAAAAATAATCTGGATCGAAACAAGGAGATAGAAAATGAAAAAAACGATCGCAAGCATTCTAGTGAGTGTTTCCACAGCAAGCTGTTTCGCGGACAACCCGTTTATCCAGACCCTGTACACCGCCGATCCGGCACCATTCGTAAAAGACGGCGTTTGCTACGTGTACACCAGCCACGATGAAGATGTGACGGAGAATGGGTTTTTTACGATGCGGGATTGGCTCTGTTATTCCTCTACCGACATGGTCAACTGGACCGATCGCGGGACGGTGGCCTCCTTGCACGATTTCAAGTGGGCTGGTTCCGGTTGGGGTGGCGGTTTCGAAAACGGTGCTTGGGCGGTCCAGTGCATTGAGCGCGATGGTAAGTGGTACCTGTATTGCCCGCTGCAGGGCCGGGGTATCGGCGTGCTGGTGGCGGACAATCCGTTCGGACCCTTTACCGATCCCATCGGAAAACCGCTGATCGGTGGCGACAACATCGATCCGACCGTGTTCATCGACGACGACGGGCAGGCCTATATGTACTGGGGCAATCCCAATTGCTGTTATGTGAAGTTGAACAAGGACATGATCTCCATTGATCCCAGCATCGGCGACTACGGTCTTGTGGTGCTGGACATGACCGTCGAGGAATTCGGAAAACGCAGCAAGGAAGACGAGAAGCGCGCAACCACCTATGAAGAGGGCCCGTGGCTCTACAAGCGCAAGGGGCTCTACTACCTCTTCTTTGCCGGCGGCCCCATTGGCGAGCATCTCGGCTATTCCACCAGCAAGAAGCCCGAAGGTCCGTGGAAATATGGCGGCGTTGTGATGGATCCCCAGAGTGCTTTCACCATCCACCCCGGTGTCGTGGACTTCAAAGGCAAGAGCTATCTGTTCTACCACGATGCTGGACTGCCCGGTGGCGGCGGTTTTAAACGCTCGGTTTGCGTGGACGAGCTCATATTCAAATCCGACGGTTCCGTCAAGAAGGTGGAATCGACGAAGGAAGGTCCTGCGCAGGTCGGCCATCTCAATCCCTATGACACCGTTCAGGCCGAAACCATCTGCTGGACCGGCGGCGTTGAAACGGAAACGTGCACCGATGAAAATGGCGGCATGAATGTCTGCGATATCGACAACGGGGACTACATCAAGGTCAAGGGGGTTGATTTCGGCACTGCAGGAGCTTCCGCATTTGCGGCCCGCGTGGCGTCGGATACCAAGGGCGGAAAGATCGAGCTACGTCTGGACGGCGAGGACGGAAAACTGATCGGAACCTGCACCGTTTCCAAAACCGGCGGCGCGCAGAAATGGGAGAATGCCTCCTGCAAAATCGAAGGCGCATCGGGTGTGCACGACCTCTACCTGAAGTTCACCGGCGGCGAAGGAGACCTGTTCAACGTCAATTGGTGGAAGTTCAAGAAGAAATAATTACTCTGGGGTTTGTTGTTATGAAAAAAGGAATGGTTTTGTCTTTGGGTGCGCTGCTGCTTTCGACCGCATCTCATGCGGTCCCCAAAATCGCGGTGGTGCCGGAGCAACCGGCAACGCTTTTTCCGTTGACGGACGTCCGGCTACTGGAGAGTCCTTTCAGCAAGGCGGCCGAAGCCAATCGCCAATATCTTCTGGCGCATGATCCCGACCGGTTGCTGGCTCCGTTCCGGCGCGAGGCGGGGCTGACTCCCAAGGCGCAGCCCTATGGAAACTGGGAGAGCGACGGGCTCGACGGGCATACCGCCGGACACTACCTCTCGGCGCTTGCGCTCATGATTGCGTCGGGCGACGATTCGGACGGAGAATTGCGCCGCCGTCTCGACTATATGATCGGTGAACTTGCCGAGGTCCAAAAAGCCAACGGCAACGGCTATATCGGCGGTGTCCCGGGGAGCGCAGACCTTTGGAAGGGTATCGCCGATGGTGATATCGGCCTCATCTGGAAGAAATGGGTTCCATGGTACAACCTCCACAAAATGTTTGCCGGATTGCGGGATGCCTATCTGATTGGCGGCAACGCAAAAGCGCGCGATCTCCTCGTCGGTTTTGGGGACTGGTGCGATAAGGTTACGTCGGGACTTTCGGACGAGCAGATGCAGCAGATGCTTGGCAGTGAATACGGCGGCATGAACGAGGTGCTGGCCGATATCTATGTGATCACCGGAAACAAGAAATACATCAAGTTGGCCCAGCGCTTCAACCACCGGTCCCTCTTCGAACCCTTGGAGAATCAACAGGACCGGCTCACCGGTATGCATGCCAATACCCAGGTTCCAAAGATCGTCGGCATGGAGCGGATTGCGGCATTGGTCAACGATGAAGCCCTGCACACTGGTGCCGAGTTCTTCTGGGAAAGCGTAACACAAAACCGCAGTGTGGCTTTCGGCGGCAACAGCGTCAGCGAGCATTTCAACGACCCTAGGAACTACAGCGGCATGCTCGGGCATCGGGAGGGACCGGAGACCTGCAATACCTACAACATGCTCAAACTCACCGAGGAGCTTTTCGCCGCGGAACCGAAGGCCGCCTATGTCGACTATTACGAGCGGGCCCTCTACAACCATATCCTGGCCTCCATCAACACGGAGCATCCCGGCTACGTCTATTTCACGCCGATCCGCCCGGAGCACTACCGGGTCTATTCCAAGCCCGAGCAGGCCTTCTGGTGCTGCGTCGGATCCGGCATGGAGAATCCCGGGAAATACGGTGAGTTCATCTATGCCCGCGCCAAGGACGGCGTATATGTGAATCTCTTTATTCCTTCCGAGCTGAAGGTGTCCGACGGCTTCATTCTCCGGCAGGAAACCAAGTTCCCCGATGAAGCCTCTACGCATTTGACGGTAATGCTACGGAAGCCCATGACCTTCGCATTGCGCATCCGCCATCCCGCATGGGTTCCGGCCGGCCAGCTAAAAATCAAGATCAACGGGACGCCTGTGACCTTGGCTTCGGCGCCTTCCTCCTATGCTGAGATTCACAGAACCTGGAAAAGCGGCGACATCGTTGATGTGGATCTTCCGATGCGGACCACGGTTGAACACCTACCCGACGGTTCGGATTGGGTGGCCATCCTGCATGGTCCGATCGTGCTGACGAATCCCTCCGGCACCAATGATCTGGACGGCATGTTTGCCAACGATGGCCGCATGGCGCATGTCGCGTACGGTCCGATGGTTCCGCTAGACAAGGTTCCGTCCTTGCTCTCGACCGACGAGGAGCTGCCGAAGCACATTGTTCCCGATCCTTCCGCCGGGCCGCTGGACTTCCGCATCATGGATGTGATCCATCCGGCCGTGCCCGAGGGGTTGCCGCTTGTGCCGTTCTTCAGACTGCATGAGCAGCGCTACCAGATGTACTGGGAACTCACGACGCCCGAAAAGATCGCGGAGCGCAAGGAGCGGCTCGCTGCCGAAGAGCGGGCCCGTGCCGCGCGTGAGGCGGCGACCATCGATTCGATCGCCGTGGGTGAGCAGCAACCCGAAGTAGAGCACGATCTCAAAGGGGAGGGCCTGGAGTCCGGCATCCACAACGGCCGCCGCTGGCGGCATGGGACCTGGATCCAATACACACTGGATCCGCACGGCGCGAAGGACGCCGTTCTTTCCGTCACGTATTCCGGAGATGACAATGGACGGGAATTCGATATTCTGATCAACGGTGAGGTGATCGCCACCCAGAAGCTGACCAGAGAGAAACCCGGGCACTTCATCGAAAAGCGCTATCCGATTCCCTCCGACCTGCTGAAAGCTGCCGGGAACAGTCGCCTCACGGTCAAGTTCGCCGCGAAGCAGTGGCTGGCCGGAGGCGTTTACGACGTGCGTTTACTTAAGCCGGATGCACCGGAAGCGATACCCTTCAATTAGAGCTGAAAAAGGAAACAAACACGATGAACCGATATCTAAATGTGATTGCACTTGTTGCGCTGATGTCAGCCTCCGTCCATGCCGAACCGGCCTATTGGTCCTGGGCGCAAACACCGCCGATGGGCTGGAACAGCTGGGACTGTTTCGGTACGTCCGTCACCGAGGAGCAGACCAAGGCCCAGGCCGACGCCATGGCGAAATATTTGAAGCCGTCGGGCTGGACTTACCTCACAGTGGATATCCAGTGGTACGAGCCGCATGCGCAAGGCCATGGCTACAAGGAGGGGGCGCCGCTGCAGATGGATGATTACAGCCGGCTCGTACCGGCGCTGACGAAGTTTCCTTCTGCCGCCAAAGGCAAGGGTTTCAAGCCATTGGCCAATTACGTCCATTCCAAGGGGCTCAAGTTCGGCATCCACATCATGCGCGGCATCCCGAAACAGGCTGTGCGGGAAAACACGCGGATACTTGGCACAACGGCCCGTGCGGCGGACATCGCGAACCAAAATAGCACCTGTGCGTGGAACCCCGACATGTTCGGCGTGGACATGAATAAGAAAGGCGCGCAGGAATACTACGATTCGCTCTTCAAGCTCTATGCCTCGTGGGGCGTCGATCTGGTGAAGGTGGACGACATTGCCCGGCCCTACGACGCAACGCAGCAAGCTGAGATCGAAGCGATCCGCAAGGCGATCGACAAGACCGGACGCCCGATTATATTGAGTCTCTCTCCCGGCGACACGCCGATCGAACGTGGCGAACACGTGATGAACCACGCCAACATGTGGCGCATCTCCGACGATTTCTGGGATCGCTGGCCGCCGCTCCACGGTATGTTTGGACGACTCGAAAAATGGACGCAGTACCGCACCGAGGGCGCTTGGCCGGATGCGGACATGCTGCCGTTCGGCATCGTGGAGTTCAACCGGCCGACCCGCTTCACGAAGGATGAGCAGTTCACCTGCATGAGCTTGTGGTGTATCGCCCGCTCACCGCTCATCCTCGGAGCCGACATGACGAAGCTCGACGATTTCACGCTTAACCTTCTCACCAATCCCGAGGTGCTGTCCGTCAACCAGAAGAGCGCGAACAACCGACAGCTTTCCAACAAAAACGATCTCATTGTCTGGGCCGCCGACGTGCCCGGCAGCAAGGACAGATACGTGGCGCTCTTCAATGCGCAGGACAACTGCGATCCGTTCGACTTGTCGAAGCCCGATTACACGAGTCCCCGGGTCGGCGGCGAACCGAAGAAAGATGTGATCGATATGAATGTGCCGATCCACGGCGCGCGCCGGTTGGTGCTGGCGATCGGAGATGGCGGCGACGGAAACTTCTACGACCACGCCGTCTGGATCGAGCCGAAGGTTACCGGCCCGGAAGGAACGCTCAAACTGACCGATCTCGATTGGAAGTTGGCGACGACCGGTTGGGGCGAAGTTCGGAAAAACCGCACCGTGGACAACCGGCCCATTACGCTCGGTGGCAATGAACTCGAAGGCATCGGCACGCATGCGGTATCGATCATCGAGTTCGAGCTGCCGAAGGGGTACGACACCTTCACGGCGCGCGGCATGATCAGCGAAGGTAGCATAGGGAAGGGCGGGTTCCAGTTCATGGTGCTGGTGGATCCGGAAAAAACGGTGATGCCAGAGCGCAGCACGGTTTCCGTCGCTTTCAAGGATCTTGGAATCACGGGTAAGGCCAGGGTTCGCGACCTGTGGGCGCGGAAGAATGTCGGCGTGTTCACGGATTCGTTTGGCCAGGAGCTTCCGCTTCACGGCGCCGGACTCTATCGCATTTCGCCGGTGCACTAAGCTTCACAACCATTAAAAAATAACAGGTGGAGTGGCAAAGACCGGGAGTTTTGCCCGCCTGCAAACGAATGGGCCGAGGCGTTGCCGGTCGGAAACGGCCGGCCGGGCGCCAATGTGTTCGGCGGAATTGGTCGGGATCTGGTTTTTGCAGGCTAGTGCGGCGGTTTAAACCGTCCGTGGGGACAATACGAGTCCGGCGATTTTTCCAGCCTGCTGGTGCCAATTCCGCACCCATTGGCGGCAACCCGACCGAAAACCGCGTTTTTGAACTCTCCTGAGGCCATGGACGCGATGGTTGAATCCGACCATTTCCGCTACCGCCTGCTGTTGTCCATCTGCTCACTGCTCGGCGAAATCACACATGACGCATACACCATGATGCGCGTTATTCCTATTAACGGAAGCCTTCTGGAATTTGCGGCTATGGGGCGGGATTGCTTTTTGTTTTCTGCATGAACAAACAGGTATTTCGATTCGTAATGATACTGTATCATGGCCTATCCAGTTAAATCCTTTGGACTGACTGAACCTAGTCACATATTTATATGACTGTGTAGAAGTGCGTTCACGGCAAGTGCTGTGAGGACTTGTGTATGGGAAACAGCAAAACGGAGGAGCAGAGATGAAAAGAAAATTAATGTCATTGGTTGCGGTCCTAGGAATAGGCGCGCTAACCATGGTGACACAGGCAGCAACAACGGTTCTTTGGCAGGACTTCGAGAGTTATACGAATGGTGCTAACGTGGGTCCAATATCCTGGCCGGCAACGGCCACGAACGTGACGGCGGTCGCCACCAACGATGGAGTAAGCCAGGTATGCAATTTCAACGGCTATGCCATTGATAACGGGATTACGAACACTTGGGATCGAAGGTACAACCGGATAGGCACGACCATGTACGGTATGTCGGTCTCCAACAATACTTCGCTTAACATAGCCGATTATACTTTAGATTTTGATCTGGCCAAGCTTGAAGGACCCACTCCAACCAGGTTGGCCGTGGAACTTCGTTCCCCCGAATTCAGTACCACCAACCTGAACGTGGCTTCTACGTATGTTGTTTCCGACCCTGCCACGAACGCAGGCTTGCAGCACTATTCCATTAATTTAGCCGACTTCATAGAAGGTGTTACATTGCCGATCTCGGACATGTCCATCATAGACGTGTCGGTCTACTGGGCTGGAGAACCCGACGGGGCTGGACCGTCCTTTGTGGAATACCAGCTAGACAATATTGAGTTGGCGTTGAATCCGGCCCCCTTCACTCTGGGGGACCGTTCCCCGGTCGGAGCCATCACCGGTCTCGACCAGACGATTTCCGGATCGGTCATTAACGCCGATAGCGAAGCCGACTACGCGGCCATGTATCTTGATGATGCCTTTTTGGCTGATACCAACTTTTACGGCGCATCGGCCACGAACGTCTTTGCGCGTGAGGTAATGGGCCTGGCGGAGGGGCCGCACCGCGCCAGCATTGAAGTGTGGGATTTCGCCACGGGGACGATCAATAGAACCTTCAAGTGGGACTTCTATAGCGCTGCCAACGGACCGACCAACCCGATTGGGTTTGAAGGCTTTGAGGCCTATCCTGTGGCCAAATGGAATTCGGCCGCCGCGCCGGCTGCAAATCCTGTTCCATACTCCAATGGCGGAACAGCCGATGCGAACATCGTGGATGAGGCGGGCAGCAACCAAGTGATGCGTCTCGACATGAACATGGACCGTGCTTGGGAGGGAGGGATGTACTTCAACATCTCTATGAATGGTGAGAACGTGAGCCGGGATATCAGCGACTATGTCTTGCAGTTCGACATACTCGCCTCTTCGAATTCGCTAGCAAACACATTTTCTTTCAACCTGCACATCAATGACGCGAACAATTCCTTGGTAGGCAGCTCATACAACGTCGCGTCCTTCGACCCCGGTTATAATATCGCCAAGGCGGGCGGCACCATCACCATCCCCTTGAGTTCAATGACCGGCTTGGCAAGAGGTTCGATGGATCCCATGGATGCTTCCGCTTCATCTTGGCGGTTGTTCTTCGTGTTCGGCGGGGACGGCCAGGCAGGCGACAAGCCGGTTCTGATCGATATGGACAATATGGTCGTGAAGTATGTCAAGCCTCCGTTTCTTAACGAGACGTTGTCTCCGCAGGTGCTTGCACCTGCGGATCCGACGATCTCCGCAACAGTCTACGACGGAACCGAAGAAATCGATAATATGACCTTGTTTGTCGACGGAGTTGCTTTGAGCAATGGCAACTACGCAGGAGGATCGACAGCCAATACCATCAGCTATGACTGGATTGCTCTGCCCCAAGGCTGGCACACCGGGATGGTGGTTGCCGCATCGGCCACGCTCTACGCCGAGACCAATACCTGGGTCTTCGCCGTGAATGGAACGCCCGAACCGCTGTCAAACAATCCCCTCGAGCTGTACAACATCAACTATGCTGGCTATAAGTGGGATGCTGGAACCCAATATCCGGTTCCTGATGGCACCATCGCTGCTGCGCCTTCTTCGGGTTCGGACACTTGGAATAATCTTATTTTTAATATATATTACTGGCCAGATGGTAATCCGACGACGATCACTGGCTCGAGCGGAACAAATTCCGTCATCACGCATGACGTGATGGATTCCAGCGTGGTACGCAATATGCAATTACCGTGGTCCTGGGCAGCCAGCTTGACGTTTGCCCAAGCTGCGCCGGATACTATTTGGCCGGTCACCCTAGGGGGGACCCCCATTATTTCCGACGTGCAGTTGAGTGGTCTAGATGCGGCTGCAACGTACGACTTGTATCTGTATTACGTGAATCCAGATAATGGCAATCCTACCACGACAACGTATATGCTTACGTCGGGCAGTAGTCAGATCCTGGTGGCCCGTCTGACTTCTACCCGGGATTCCGTGTATGTTTCGGGAAGCTACTCTGATCTGGGCAACTACGTGGAAAATGAAAACTACGTGGTCATACCCGGGATTTCGCCCAGTGCATTAGGGATCATTGGCATTAATGTATCCGGTGCCCCGGGCGGTCTCAGCGCCATGCAGCTCGTGAAGCGCGGGGTCAACATTCCCGAACCCTTTGTCAACGGTTTCAGCGTGGAAAGTGGCGAAGCATACATGACGTGGGACTCCATGACGGGCTTCTCCTATTCCGTGTTAAGCACAACCAATCTGGTTACTGGACCGTGGGTTGAGGTTACGAACGGAATTGCTGGAGATGGTTGGATGCTAATGCCGGCCACTGAGGGCGAGGAATTCTTCAAGGTTCAAATCCAATAATATTTCATTGATGGGCGCGGCCTTTCGGCAGGATCCTCCTCCTTGCCGGAAGGCCGCTTTTTTGTGCTTTGGCTGAGTTGGTTTCGTTACGCGGGAGGCATACGCCACATCGGTCAACTTGCTTCCGGTGTGGGTCGTCGATGCGGCGCCAAAGCATTTGGAGTGAAAGACCAAGAAAACCCGGCTATTGAAGTTGCGGGTGCCGGAGACAGATGGCTGCACCGGAAGATGGACAATACCGTTTGGTGGGCCTGGCCGAGTGAGCCGGCGGGGGTGTGCTGGCCGGAACCCAGTGGCCGGATAACCGATGGGCGAGGCTGTGACGCGCATCCGGAAATTCCAGATCATCCGGAATGATGACGGGGCATTCTGTGCGCCAAATGGTCAGAGGTGTGTCCTCGGATCGTATAGGGATTCAAAGGCGAAGATGGCGAGTCGCTGGGGCAGGACTATCCCATGGTCTGATTCCGACGCAGGCCCCGTCCCGTACTTCCGATTTTTGAAACCGTACCGGTTTCGGGAAGCTGGTGGCTCAAATGAAGCTGGTCCGGCCGGAATAACGCTTGAAGGTCCTGTTTTCGGGGTGTTGGGTAATACCAAATAGTGGGTGTCATGATAGATGCGGCGATTAGAGTACTATACGAATGGATTGCCGCATGCAGTAATGCCGGAATTCAGGGCGAAGCCCGTGGATCCCGCAAAACCGGTGCATGGACGCCGGATCTACGGACGTTGTCCTAAGCTCCGTCCCTACCGACTTTTCATCCCGTCGTCTCCTATCTTAACTGCTGGCAATCAGCCATGACCCGAGTGTTACGGCGGATGATCTGCGCAACCCATTCCACGGGAGACCTAACCGTTTAATGCTCGCCTGATACTGTATCACGTTCTTTCAGCATCATATTTTTTGATCGTCTGCTTCTTCATGAGTAACTTGTTAGCGAATCGGAGAAGTACCATGTCTCCGAATCGATGCGTGTGGTGCGTGAATAAACAATCTACCTGGTTGCAGGATGGTCCTGCAGCGGGGTGTTAAAAGGAGAAAGAAAATGAAGAAGTATCAATACATGTTGGCGGGAGCGGCCTTCTTGGCGGTTCCTGCCCTCTGTCATGCGGGGATTGTTGCGAACGTCGACTTCGCGGGCAATCAGGGATGGGAAGGAAACAGCGTCGGTATCTACAACGGGCCCGCTGCCGCTGGCACAACGGGTACCACTTGGAATGAAAGCACTGTGCCGCGGTGGTGGGGAGGAACTGGCAAGTTTCTCGACGAAAACGGAGGCGTGACCGATATTGAGCTGACGGGCTATACAGGCAATGCGGGTCACTCGTCCTATGCCGCTACCGATCCGTCTGGAACAGGTGCATTGATGGGGGATTATGGAGTCTATGCTAATGGCACCAACTACGCATTCAATGCTGCGTTTAAAATTCAGAATACCCTTATCCAATGGGATAATGATATTGGTGGCTTTACTAATGTTCAGACCTCGGCCTATGTGATGAGCACCTCCGATGTGTTTGATATCTACGTCTATGCCGGACGCGAAGGCGGGACCTATACCTTGGGTTCTTCGAGCGGATCCGAAACCTTAAGTGCCACTGCTGCCGGTGACTG
>JBNLGU010000045.1:0-22165 GCA_050306215.1 Pontiella sp. | reverse complement strand
GCCCTTAAGGTAGCAGGCGGTGCCCATGCAGACCGCGATCTGGTTGCGGCCGGGCTTCGAAAGCTTGAAGAAGTGGTAGAAGGTAATTACACCGTAGATCTTGGCCACGGGGATGTCCAAGGCGTCGGCCACTTCAAAGGCGGCGTCGCGTGGAATATAGCCAAACTCCTCCTGCACGCGGTGCAGGATCATGATCAGGTTGCCGGGCTTGTCGCGCCACTCTTCAATGAAAGCGTCGATTTCCGGCGTCAGCATTTTTTCTTTTTCTGCAATGGCTGTCATATGTCTTGTCCTCCAATATAGGGCGACCTTGTCTTATGCGTTACTTCCCCTGGCCAGTCGTGGTGCAAAACCCCTTTTGCAATCCCCATGGGTTCTCGGTTATCGATCCGTTCAATCCATGTTAACCGGCGGTTTTCGTTCAAAGTGGATGGCAATATAGGGGGGTGATCGTGCGGGTAAATAAAAAAAATACGAATCGCATTGTTTATACGACATGTAGGTAATATTAATGACAATATAACGTCACAAAACGACATATTATGTCACAGGTATAACATTAACGGAGGTTTAATGTCATGGATGCAAACAAGGAAGTAATTCGTCGATTGTCGCGTTACCGCAACGTCATGCGCAAGATGAAAGCCCTTGGGTTGGTCAAGGTGTTTTCCGACAACCTGGCCGATGCCGTAGGTGTGTCTCCCTCGTTGGTGCGCAAGGACTTCTCCATGTTCAACCTCACTGGCAACAAGCGTGGCGGGTATCGAATCGACGATCTGGTGGCTAAGCTCAACGTGCTGCTTGGAAAGGACAAGAAGCAGAAGATCGTCATCATCGGCTGTGGCAAGTTGGGCCAGGCTTTGATGAACCACAATGGATTTCCCCGCGTCGGAATTCGCGTGATAGCCGGCTTTGATTCGGATCCGTCCGTCCTGGATCCCGACGCCCCGATCCCGATCCTCCACGTCAAGGACATCAAGGAATTCATCAACACGAACGAGATCCGCGTGGCGGCAATTACCGTGCCCGAGCCCGCCGCACAGGGGATGGTCGACACCCTAAAGAAAACCTGCTGCAAGGGCGTCATCAACTTTGCCCCGATCTCCCTCAAAAGCTCTGAGGACTTCCTCGTCCACAACATGAACATCGAGCAGGAGATCGAAAACCTCTTCTACAACATCCACTTTGCCGAAACCCGGCCCATGTATAAGAAGGAATAATGCATTTATTCTATTTAGGTTAAACAGGTTGTTCAATACCGAGCTTGCATCTGGAAAGCACGTCCAGTATACATATGAAACTATGTATCAAAATAAAGGAATGAACGTTCTATGAGTGCGGACCAATCGATTGTAGGCAGATTTATCAGACGCAGATTGTGGCTTCTGGGGGTGCTGGCCTCCAGTCTTGCTGCAAAGGCCGATGTCACCTATACACTAAATTTCAACCCTGCGAATTCGGCGGAGGAGCAGCAAGTAGCCGATTCCGTGGCCGAAGCGGTTCCGATCATCAACCAGTACGGTTCCTTCAACAAGCATTGGGACATCTATTACAACGCTGGGATTCCGACAGCCGAGGCCAACTACACCGGATACATTGGTTGCGGTGGAACCCGCAACACGCGCGTGATCTTCCATGAGGGAGCGCATACCTTTGGGATGGGAACCACCTCGGCGTATGCCAGCCTGATTTCCGGAGGGGTATGGGGTGGACAATACGGCAACCAGGCGCAGTTTGACACCTACAACAGTTATTCCGACGGCTTGCATGGCGATGGACATGCGATCTGGCCTGGCGGATTCAACTACAACAACGAAGACGGTTTTATTGAGCGGATCTGGATGCTGCGCATCATGGCGGGTATTCGGGCTGATATGGGGATTCTCTCCTTTACCCGCGAGGCCGAGAACGAGTTGGTCCATCCCGGCGAAACGGCGATGTTCCACGTTGAATCACCCATGGCCACCAGCTACCGGTGGTACAAGGGGGCAACCGCCCTTTACGACGGTGGCGATATTTCCGGGGCCGACACGGATACGCTCCTCATTGCCAATGCCGACGCATCCGACGAAGGCAGTTATCGTTGCGCGGCAACGGGGGCAGGGGAAACCCTCAACAGCCGGCCTCGCCAATTGCTTGTCGAGTCCACGCAGCAACTGGTGCAACTGGATCTCGAAGGCAATGTGACCGACAGTGCCAACACCAACAACGGCACCGCCTACGGCTCGCCCTCCTACACCAGCGGCAAAATCGGCCAGGCCATCAATCTTGATGGGGCTGACGACTACGTGGCATTGCCGGCTGAGATTGGACATGCCCGGGAGATGACTCTGTCGACCTGGGTCAACTGGGATGGGGGCAGCAACTGGCAACGCATATTCGACTTTGGCAGCAATACCTACCAGTACATGTTCCTTACGCCGAAGTCGGGTGGCGGAACATTGAGGTTGGTTTTCCGCGATGCCATCAATGGCGTTAGTTCCGAACAACAGATCAATGCGTCGGTTTTACCAACGGGAACGTGGGTGCATCTGGCAGCCGTGCTGAACGGAACCTATGCCACCCTGTACGTTAACGGCGAGGCCGTGGGCTCGGTCGCGGTTCCCGTCACCGATCCTGTGGACTTCCTTCCCACGCAAAACTATATCGGAAAAAGCCAGTTTTCAGATCCATTGTTCGACGGCCGGATCGATGATTTCCGCGTGTACAATCATCCGCTGAGTGGTTCGGAGGTCTGGGACCTGTGGGGTCAGAGTGCGAATAATGTTCCGACATTCACGACCAATCTCCTGTCTCTGTCCGACGCGTCCGGACTGGAACCCTATTCTGATTCATCCCTGCCCGGCTATGCCTATGATGCAGACGGCGATCCGTTGACCTTTGAAAAAGTGGTTGGCCCGGCTTGGCTGTCCGTTGCCTCCGATGGCGACCTTTCGGGTACGCCCGGATTTGCGGACCAGGGCGAAAATGTCTTCTACCTACGCGTCGTGGATTCGTCTGGGGCTAGTTCGGAAGTTGAGGCCCGCATTTTCGTGGGGCAGGCGCCATTCGATTTCGAGGGCGGCCCGATTGCCTACTGGGACTTCGCGGATGCCGGAGCGGTCAATGATGGATTCTTGCCGGGCAATGGCGAGCGGGCTGACTTGGATGGCGACGGATCGATGGATACCGACGATTTCCGCACCGGTTCCACGGACCTGTCCGGCAACGGAAACCATCTGACGGCCTGGACCTCGTCCTGGATGAAATGGAGTTCGATCAGTACCCTTGGCGATTTTAGTATGATCGCCGCCAACAGCTATCCGGCTGCAAGTACCGATTCCGCGTTCAATCCGGATATTACGGGCATCGATGCCGAGCTGATCGCGCCCTCCCAATGGACGGTTGAAGCGGAATTCCGTCCGACTGCGCTGGGTGGGAACCAAACCATCGTGGGCCGCGACGGGTCCTATCCGGGCACCTGGGGCAATTATGCGGCGTTGTATTTATCGACCCGGGGCAGCGATCTTGCCATCGAGTATGTCGACGGAGCAGGAAACCATCATAATCTGCAGGTCGCGGCCGGGCTGGTGAACGATACCTGGTACCATGCGGCCGCAACATGCGATGGCGGTACCCTCCGCCTTTGGCTGGATGATGCCGAGATCGGCAGCATGGATGTCAGTGGCAGCGAGGATAGTTCGCTGGCTCTCGGCCATGGAACCTGGAGTGTTTCGCGCGGCATGTTTGATGGAGGGCATGTTGACCGCTATACGGGCTATGTGGATGCCGTTGCCATTTCCGGAGTGGCGCTGGAACCGGGCTCGTTTGTCATTACCGGCACATGGCCCAGCCGCTATGATTTCTATGTCCAGCACTATGGTATTCCCGGCGCGCCTTTCGCGGGGGATGCCAACGGAAACGGTATCGCAAACGGGATGGAGTTCTTCCTGGGATTTGATCCCACAAACGCGGTGTCACCGAATCAGGTGCTGACCCTGTCGGATGATTTCTCGTCGGTTTCCTACCCGTTCAACCCGTTGGCCTATGAGCTGTCGGGAGGCGTGGAGTGGACGACGGACCTGGTCTCCAATATCTGGACCGCATCCGATATCACCCTTCATACCAACCATTCCCCGGACATAATTGATGCAACCTTTGATTTTTCAACTACCAACAATCTCTTCATTCGGCTGAAGGTGGATCAATAACGCGAATATTTTGCGACCTCAAAGAGGGAGGATGTCCATGAAAAGAAGCTTCATTGCCGTCTTCACCATGTCGGCCGTCATTTCGGCGACGGCCGAAAACCCGATTGTTACCAAAACCTTTACCGCTGATCCGGCGCCGTTTGTCCACAGGAACAAGGTCTATATCTACGCCGGCCAGGACGAGGGCGACGGACGGGGATACCGCATGCCGCGCTGGCGGATCTATTCCTCGGCCGACATGGTTAACTGGAAGGACGAGGGCTCGCCGCTTCAACCGTCCGATTTTGACTGGTCGAGCGGAAGTCCGGATGCCTGGGCTGCTCATACGATCGAGAAAAACGGCAAGTTTTACTGGTACATCACCTGTGTCGACCGAAAGACCAATGCCAAGGCGATCGGCGTGGCCGTTGGCAATTCGCCAACCGGGCCGTTCAAGGACGCCATCGGCAAGGCCCTGATTACGTCCGACATGACCACGAAAAAACGAAATCATGGCTGGGAGGATATCGACCCGGCCGTTTTTACGGACGATGATGGCGTTTCCTATATCTTCTGGGGCAACGAATCGTGCTACTGGGCCAAGCTCAAGGACAACATGATCGAGTTGGACGGGCCGATCCATATTGTTCCAAATGAGGAGGTCGGCGACCGTTATACCGAGGCACCCTGGGTGCACAAGCGCGGTGATATCTACTACCTCAGCTATGCCTATGGGTTCCCGGAAAAGACTGCCTATTCCGTGTCTCGAAGCATCACAGGTCCCTGGAAATTCATGGGTCTTTTAGCCGAAGGCGCACAAAACTGCAACACGATGCATCAGGGTATTATTACCTTCAAGGGGCGGGATTATTTCGTCTATCACAGCGGAATGATTCCGTTCAACCATGACGGCGAAAAGTTCAATCCCGGCGGAAGCTTCCTGCGCTCGGTCTGCATCGACTATCTCTACTACAATGAGGATGGTTCGATTAAACGCATCGTTCAAACCACGGAAGGCGTGGAACGCGTCAAATAACGTGGACGCGGAACAGGTGCTGGAGGAAAAGCACCAGATGGTGGGCAAGGAAGCGCACATGCGGTCGTAGTTCATCCCGTTCTGCCGCTACGAAAACGTGTTGCTTGAAGGCATCTCCATTGAAAACTGCCCGTTCTGGGTGATCCATCCGCTCCTGCCGAAAAACGTGCTTATCCGGCATGTGAAGCTGGCTGCGCTCGGCGTTGAATGAGCGAAATTGAACATATGTGGTGTGATACGTCCCGTTGCCGTGGTCAATGCGCGGCAATACCTTATATGCAAACGGTCAAGGTGTGGAATATCACCGGGGTATGGGTAGCGTATGAAATCCGCAAAACACAAGCCAACAGGAAGCCGCAAGGCCCGGTCGGGAGGTCCCAGCGGTTTTGTCGTGAGCCTGGTTTTCCATGGGGTTGTCTTTTTCCTGGCGGGCATATTTGTTGTATTTCAAGTGTTGCCCAAGGAGATGCCCGAGTTCGAGGTGCCGCCGCCGGTGGAGCGGCCCAGAATGAACCTGAAGAAACCGAAGGTCAAGGTGCAGAAGAGTTCGTCTCCCAAGCCGTCGTCGCGCATCGTGGCCAAGGTCAAGACGGCTAGAATGCCGGAAATCCAGGTCCCCGATCTGATGGGAAGCGGCACCGGGCTGTTGGGCGGAATAGGGTTGGGCGGAGATTTCCTCGAACTACCCGATATTACGACGGCCGCCTCGGCCTTTGGCGAGGCGATCAGTACAGGCAATGATCTGGTCGGAGTCTTCTACGATTTCAAGCGCACCCGGTCGGGCAACAATAAGCCGATCTTCCCGGACTACTACAGCCGCCCGAACACGATGGACATAATCATCGGCGAGTTTCTCCAAAAGGATTGGAATACACGTTTGTGGGCCAAATACTACCGGGCTCCCAGGAAGCTGTACACGTCGGCCATCTGCATCGGAACAATGGATGCGGTCTGTGCACCGGAGGCCTTTGGGGAGATGGATACGCCTGGTTATGCGTGGGGAGTGCTCTACCAGGGTAAGCTGGTCTATCCGGAAGACATCAAGTTCCGTTTCCGCGGGGTGGGGGAATCGTTCATGGCGGTGCGGGTGAATGGCAAGCTGGTCATGCTCAGCGTCTACCATGCCCACAGGGCGGAAGACTACTATTCCGCGTTCTGGACTTCGCACGCCTCCGACAACTGGGTATACGCCATGGCCGACAGCAAGCAGGAAGTCGGTGACTGGATCGAGCTCGAGGCAGGGAAGCCCGCCGATATCCAGATCCTGATCGCCGATCTGACTGGAGGCTTGGTAACCGCGCAGCTGGCGGTGGAGGTGGAGGGCGAGGATTATCCGCGGAATCCCGCCAGCGGCGGGCCGACCTGCCCTGTTTTTAAAACGGACAATCTTTCCCGGACCCAGATCGACTCCATGTATGTCGATGTGTTTCCCGGCGATATCTGTCTGACCAACGGACCTGTTTTCTGCGATTACGTTCCTGTAAAGGTTCGGTTGGATCCGCCGAGCGTGACCAACGTGCCTCCGGTCTATGTCAAGGAGTCCGTTAAGCAGGAACGGACCTGGACCTGCGCGGATGGAGTTGTTCTCCTTGGGAAGCTTCTGATCAATTATGATGATGAAGTCTTGCTGGAAACCGGGATACGGGAACAAAAAAGAATCCCCAAACGGCTGCTCTCGGAAGAAGATCTTGCCTTTCTGGATCTGTCGAATCCACCCCGGTTCAATATCGAGTTTTCGAAGACGAGCGACCAGATCGACAAGACCAAGAAGGCGCCTCCCAATGGCATTGTGGGTTCCCTAGCGGTTTTTGAGTACCGGTTTGGCGTGAAGCTGAAATCCTCGGTCACCATCAACTACAACCATCCGCTCAAAATCGAATATTTTGCCATCGGCTCCGAGATTGGGAATGGGGACAACTATATTTTGCTCGACCGGCAATCCGACGAGATCACGCCGGGGAGGTCCAACGGATTCAAGTATGAATTTCATGGCCCCAAGGTGATTCTCAAGAAATACAAGGTCCGCGACATCGCCCCTATGCGGGGAAGGAAACCGGATGGCTATCTGATTGTTGTTACGGATCAGGAAGGCCGCATCGTCCAGTATGAAACATCGAACGATTTTCTGTTCAACAACCTGGAACGCCTAAAGGCGCTTCCGGTCAATGCTTTTTTCGACAAACACTGCAACAGGGCCTATCCAACCCGACCCACCGATGCCGACCGGCCCACGTGGAACCTATAAGCCGTTGCGGCGGATTCTCCGGAAATTAAAAAAGCCGGAGGCGTATTCGGCACCGAAGAATGGCCGACAGCTCTCGTCGGCGGGAGTTGGACCAATGCTGGAGGCATGAAAGTAAGCCTGCATGTGATCCAAGAGTTGGTTTATGACCTTGAGACAAGGCATAAATCCATCTTCCGGCTTGGTTTGGCTGTGGGGTTTGGGCAATATTCGCCTGATTTTCCAAAGGGGATGACGGAATGGCGGGATTGAACGATTTATTGGCCGATGGCGCGAAGCTGTCCACGCCGGGCC
Source organism: Pontiella sp. (assembly GCA_050306215.1). Lineage (GTDB taxonomy): Bacteria > Verrucomicrobiota > Kiritimatiellia > Kiritimatiellales > Pontiellaceae > Pontiella. The sequence goes on along the minus strand of JBNLGU010000045.1, from coordinate 14,424 downwards.
TGAGCAGTGGTGTTGGCGGATCGACTAACAAGGAGTTGATGGCTGCAGCGCGTATTTCCCTGTCCGGGAACTGGGGCAGGGCGATTCTGGGTTTTGTCGTTTATAACCTGCTGATTCTCAGTTTCATGGTTTTTATCGTTTCGGTGCTCCTTTTCGCCAGTGCCAGTTCGGCCAGCGATTCGGCCGACTTCATGGCCAGGGCCGGCATGCTGTATCCGGGCGTCCTGTTGGTGGAGTTTCTGGTTACCGGTGCCCTCATAGTGGGAGTGGCGGCTTTTTTCCTGGGAATTTCGCAGGAGGGCGAAGCCCGGTTTGAACACCTGTTTGTTGGGTTCAAACGCTTCTGGAAGTCGCTGGCCGTCTATTTCCTTGTAGGCCTGTTCGTGTTTCTCTGGTCGTTGTTGCTGGTGGTTCCGGGAATCATTGCCAGCTTCCGCTATGCGATGGCGTACTATGTGATTGCGGACGACGAGGATTGCGGACCGCTGGAGGCCCTAAGCCGTAGCAAGGATATGATGAAGGGCAATAAATGGAAGTTTTTCTGCCTGAATTTCCGGTTCATTGGCTGGATGCTGCTCGCCAACCTCACCGGCGGTATCGGCTATCTTTGGCTGATTCCCTACATGCAGACCTCGTTTGCGAAGTTTTACGAGGACGTCTCTTGACGAGTGGGAGACCCGGAGAGTGAGCGAGCGGGCAGTATGAAAATCGCCCTGTCATCCACTCCCCCCATCACCCACTCGGTTGAAACAATCTGAAGGTTTTATTTTGAAATTAGACATTGGAAAATTTGAAGTCTTGGGCCGCGATCCCTCCAGCCAGGCACGGCGGGGCCGACTGCATACGGCGCACGGAACCGTGGAGACGCCGGTCTTCATGCCCGTGGGTACGCAGGCGACGGTCAAGTGCATGACGCCGCGCGAGATGCGGGAGATGGATTGCGAAATCCTGCTGGGCAACACCTACCACCTCAACGACCGGCCCGGCCCGGACCTGGTTGAGCGCATGGGTGGCCTTCACCAATTCATGGGCTGGGACCGCGCGATCCTGACCGATAGCGGCGGCTACCAGGTTTTCAGCCTCGGCAGCATGAACAAGATCACCGACGAAGGAGTGTCGTTCCAGTCGCATTCGGACGGCCGGAAGCATTTTATCGGGCCGAAGGAATCGATGGAGATCCAGCGCAAGCTCGGATCGGATGTCGCCATGGTTTTCGACGAGTGCCCGCCGTACCCGTGCGACAAGGATTACGCTTGCAAAGCCGTAAGCAGAACCCTAGATTGGGCGGCTATTTGCAGGGAAGCGCCCCGGGCGGATGGCCAGCTGTTTTTCGGCATCGCGCAGGGCAGCGTTTTTTCCGATTTGCGCGAGGAGTGCGCCAAGGCGCTGGTTGAGATGGATTTCGACGGCTACGCCATTGGCGGCGTCAGCGTAGGGGAGCCCGACGAGCTGATTCTGCGAGGGGTGGACGATACGGTCCACCACCTGCCGCAGGAAAAGCCACGCTACCTGATGGGTGTCGGCGAGATGGCCCAGATAGTGGAGTCGGTGGCCCGCGGAGTCGATATGTTCGACTGCGTGATCCCCACGCGGCAGGCGCGCAATGGAACGGTTTCGACGCGGCGCGGACGCTACCCGGTGAAGGCGGCGGTCTACAAGGAGGATACCCGCCCGTTGGAGGAAGGTTGCAGTTGCTACGCGTGCCGGAACTTTACGCGGTCGTATGTGCGCCACCTGCTCAACGTGGGCGAGATTCTCGGGCTGCGATTGGTGACGATGCACAACCTGCATTGCTACCTGGAATTTATGAGGGATATGAGAAAGTCGATAGAGGAGGGAGCCTTCGATGCGTTTCGCAAGGAGTTCCATGCCGGCTATCACATGGTATGTGAGGAACATTCGTTAAACGTGAAGGAGAGCAAGTAGATGTATTTGTTACCGTTAACCATTGCAGAGGGCGCTACCGCCGCCGCTGGACAGCAGCAATCGCCCTTTGGCATGCTGGGCATGATGGCACTGATCTTCGGGGTGATGTATTTCATCATGATCCGCCCCCAAAAGCGCCGTGAAAAGGAACGTAAGGAGATGATCTCCAACCTCAAGAGCGGATGCCGTGTCCTGCTGACCAGCGGAATCATCGGTGAGGTCGTCAACGTCAAGGAACACACCCTGGTCGTTCGCATTTCCGACAATACCAAGGTTGAAGTGGTGCGCGCCGCGATTTCCCAGTTGCTGGAAAAGGGCGAAACCCCCTCAGAACTTGAAACAACCAATTAGAAAGGCGCGCAACATGGATAAGAACAAGCTTTGGAAATGGTTGCTGCTCGGATTCCTGATTCTTGGCTCCCTGACGCTCGTCACACCTCCGTTCGATAAACTCGACGCCGAGGGTAATGTGGTCAGGCGTGGCAAGCTCAAGCTAGGGCTGGACCTCAAGGGGGGGTCGAGTTTCGTCATTGAAGTCGACGTCGCGGACGTGAAGCGCAAGATGGTGGAATCCGGCGAGGCGGAATCCGTCGAGGCCATCGGCGCATCGCAACTGAACAACAAGGTCAAGGATGTTCAGGAAAGCGCGGTGGAAATGATTCGCAACCGTATCGACGTGCTGGGTACCGCCGAGCCGGAAATTTATCCGGAAGGCGACAAGCGCATCATCGTACGCCTGCCGGGTGCCGATGCGGCCACCCGCGAAGAAGCCCGCTTCCAGATCCTGCGCGACGGCGTGCTCAGCTTTAAGCTGGTGGCCACCGAGAGCGATGCGTGGGTCGAGGAGCTCGTGGCTTCCGGCCAGGTTCCCCCCGGCTTCAAGTATGCCGGGCGCGATCCCAACCAGCAGCCTTTCTATATCCGCGACCGAGTGGCCATGGCCGACGAGGAATTGACCCGCGATTACTGGAAGGATCTGAAGTCGTTCGGTGGAAAATATGCCGACTACATGCTCGAAAAGGACACGCTGAAGTCGGATGGATCCACGATCTACCGTCCCACATACATCGAGCACCGCCAGCAGCTCGGCGGCGACCTTATTTCGGGGGCCTTTGTCGACCGCGATCCGAATACCGGCGAGGTCTTGATCTCGTTGGAATTCGACAAGGAAGGCGCCAAGCTGTTTGGGCAGGTGACCGAAAACAATGTCGGCCGTCGCTTGGCCATCATTCTCGATGACACGCTGTATTCTTCGCCCAACATCACCGAGGCCATTACCGGCGGCCGCGCGCGGATTACCGGTCGGTTCTCCGTTCCGGAAGCTCGCCGTCTGGTCAACGTCCTCCGTGCGGGGGCCTTGCCGGGACGCGTGGATATCGTCGAGGAGCGCACGGTCGACCCGACCCTCGGACACGACTCCATCGCCAGCGGCAAGAAGGCCATCATTTGGGGTGCCCTGATCGTCGTGGCCTTCATGATGGCCTACTATCTCATCCCGGGTTTGATCGCCGACTTCTCGCTGTTGATCATGCTGTTGCTGCTACCCGTGGGCATGGTGGTTTCCGCCGGCTTCCTCGGGGTGCTTTCAGGATCGCTTGAAGGAAGCTCCGTCAGCTTGCCGACGCTTACCCTCTACGGCATTGCGGGTATCGTTCTGACAGTGGGTATGGCAGTGGATGCCAACGTACTGACCTTCGAACGCATGCGCGAGGAATGGAAGGTCGGGAAATCGATCTCCGGCGCCATCAATGCCGGCTACAACAAGGCGTTTAGCACGATTCTCGATGCGAACGTAACCACCTTGCTCACTGCAATCATCCTGTTCTGGAAAGGCTCCGGCCCGATCCGCGGTTTCGCGGTTACGCTGAGCGCCGGTATTCTGGCGAGTATGTTCGTTGTGTTGGTGATCACCCGCCTGTTCTTCAACTCGCTGGCCGATGGCGGCATGCTGAAGTCGATCAAGATGAACAGCATTCCTTTCCTTCAGAATGCCAACTTCAATATTCTGGCCGGCCGCAAGGTGGCGGCGATCGTTTCGCTTGCACTGATCATTGGTTCCTGGGGCTGGTTCATCAGTAAAGGGGACGCTAACTTTGGCGTCGACTTTACGGGGGGTACGGTAACGACCTTCAAGTTCCAGCAGGAACAACCATTGGAAACCATCCGTGGCGCCTTGAACGAAGCCGGCTTCGGCAATGCGTTGCTGACGCCGCTCTCCGACAATGGCCAGCCCTTGCTGGACATGAAGCTCAAGGATATGGGCGGCGATGAAGTCAAGGCCCAGGAAGTGGTCCTGGCCCTCGACGGCAATCCGGAAATCATCAAGAACGACCTGGTGGGTTCGCAAATCGGGAAGGAACTGCAACGTAAAGGTATCTGGGCGATTATCTGGTCGCTGGTTGGCATTATCATCTACATCTCGATCCGCTTCGAGTTTGCCTTTGCAATGGGTGCGATCGTGGCCTTGGCCCACGACGTCCTGATTACCGTTGGTGTCTTCTGCCTGCTGGGCCGCGAGTTGAGTATGCCGATTATTGCGGCGCTGCTCACGATTGTCGGTTATTCGGTGAACGACACGATTGTGGTGTTCGACCGTATCCGCGAAGACCTCAAACTGGTCAAGGGCAAGTCCTACATGGAAATCGCGAACCTTTCGATCAACCAGACCCTCAGCCGTACCGTGCTGACCTCGTTTACCACGTTGCTGACGGTCGTCATGCTGTTGTTGTTCGGCGGTGGCGCGGTCTACGACTTTGCGTTGGCGCTGTTCATCGGTATTGTCGTCGGTACCTATTCGTCCATCTTCGTGGCCACGCCGGTCGTGCTGATGTGGCACAAGGAAGAAAAGGTAAAGTAGACTTTTCCGTGGTTGAAGGGTTAACTTAAAAAGCGTTCCCGCATGGTCGGGGACGCTTTTTTCATGATGAAACATGATCAGCAACAGAAGATGCCGTGCCCTTTTATGGGACTACTGCTGCGTCGGGTAATGGATCCGGCGGCTGCGCCGGACAGCCATGAAAATCGTACGCGGCTGGGCATGCTTGCGGGTTGGACCAGCGCCGCCTGGAGCGTGCTGCTGGCGGGTTCCAAGGCGTGGCTCGGGTTTGTCTCGGGTAGCGTGTCGATGATGGCCGACGCCACGAACAACCTGACCGACATTGGCAGCAGCCTGGTGATTGCGCTGGGATTCCAGTGGTCGCGCAAACCGCGCGATGAAAAGCATCCGTTCGGGCATGGTCGCATCGAGGCGGTCACTACACTGGTGCTGGCCATCGCCCTGATTCTGGTCGGGGTTGAAGTGGCGCAATCCGGAATCTCGCGCTTGGTCCATCCCAAGCCGATCGACGCGCCTGCGTGGTTGCTTGTGGCGGTGGGGATCACCGTCGCGGTCAAGACATGGATGGCGGTGTTCGCACGCCGCCTGGCCGTTATGACGAAGTCCCACACGCTGGAAGCCGATGCCTGGAACCATACCTTCGACATCGTGTGTACCCTGATGGTGGTGGTTGCGCTGGTCAGTGCCAAAATGGGCTGGGGCGCGCTGGACGGATGGATGGCGGTCGGGGTCGCCCTCTTTATTCTGTATACCGGCATCGGCTATGCGCGCGAAGCCGTGGATAAATTGCTGGGTGAGAAGCCCGACCCGGGGATGGTGCGCAATATCTACAAGACAGTCCTCGGCCTGGAAGGCGTGATGGGTGCGCACGATATCATGATTCATCAATACGGAGATGTGCATATGGTGTCGTTCCATATCGAGGTCGATGCCAAGATGAGCCTGGTGGACGCCCACAACCTTTCCGAGATTGCCGAGGAGACCATCGAAACCCAACTGGGTTGGCGGGCCGTGGCCCATGTGGATCCGGTGGACCGGTCGCACCCGCTTTTTGAGGAGCTAAACCGGTTGCTGAAAGAGTACATTTCCCGGGAACGCCGGCTGGTGGATGTGCACGACCTGCGTGCCGAAGGGTTGGCCGAACCCTACCGCGTTTCCTTCGATCTGGTGACCGATATGGAAACCTATCCCTCCGATTATGATGAAATCTACTCCAGCTGTCTGCTCGCGCTGCAGGAGACGTTTGGTCCGCGGGTAGCGAGGGCGGATATCGGCATCGAGGCGGCGGTCGAGAGCGCCCCGATGTCGCGCACCGTGTTCAAACTGTAGCCTCCCGTTGAATGCGCCCACACAGGCTTGAAAAGCTGTTATTGCGTATTTGTTTCGCTTATCGATGCTGTTATGATTTCCGCAGTAGTTATAGAGGTTATCTCAGGAGGTTGTTATGGTTAAGATTCCCGGAAATGTGGAGTGGGTGGCGGATTTGATCCCCGGCCTGGAAGGGCAGCTCGCTCCATTTATCGTTGCGACGGACGAGGTGGACGACGAACTGGTCGAGGTGTTTATCGAGGAACTCATTCGGCTCAGCGGTGAGTTGCAGGAAGGACTTCAGGGCTCGGATGCGGAAATGGTTCGGGCGGCGGCCCATTCCATCAAGGGCATGGGCGGAACCATCGGGCTTCCCGAAATCTCCGTGCTGGGCCTGACCATCGAAAACGCGGCCAAGCAGGATCGGATGGAGGATGCCCGTCCGCTCGTCGATGCGTTGGCGAATTGGGTGTCGTCGCTTGCATAGGAGCACGAATGCCGTTGAACGATCAGGATACGGAACTTGAACTTTCGCCTTCACGGCTTACCCAGAACCTGGATGGCCGGGTTCTGGTTGTCGATGACGAGTTGCCCAACCGGTTGTATCTGAGGAAGTTGTTGGAGGCCCGCGGTTGCGAGGTGTTTGACTGTTCCAACGGTCTCGATGCCTTGGCTCTGGCTTCGAAGAAGGTTCTCGACCTCGCGCTCGTCGATGTCATGATGCCCGAGATGGACGGCTTCGAGCTGTGTGGCCGGTTGCGCGACGATCCCCGCACGGCGCGGATTCCCATCATCATGGTGACGGCAAAATCCAAGATCGAGGATATCGAAACTGGCTTTGAACTGGGGGCCATGGACTATATCCGCAAACCGTTCAATCCGCGCGAACTCGTGCTCCGCGTAGGGAATGCGCTGGCCTTGAAGAAATCCAACGACGAACTCTCCATCTGGAACAACCGCGTCTCTCGCGATCTCGAGCTGGCCGGGGCCATCCAGCGCTCACTCTTTTCCGACGTACCCCATTTTTCGCACCGGTTCGAAGTGCGGATCGCCTACCGGACCTGTCTCGATGTGGGCGGGGACGCCTTTGACATCATCTCGCTTCCCGACGGGCGCCATTGCGTCTACGTTGCGGACGTTTCGGGCCATGGCGTGGCGCCGGCCATGATCTCGGCCCTGCTCAAGGCGACGGCCAGCGAAATGATCTATCGCTATGCCGACAAGGGCCCGGCTGAAATCTGCAATGCCCTGAACATGGTCATTCGCCGCCGTATCGACAATCCGGCCTATTTTGCCACCATGTTCGTTGCACTGCACGATCCGGATTCGTTTGAATGGCGCTGCATGAACTGCGGGCACCCCAATCCGGTGTTTATCACCAATGGCCGCATCGGGGATTCCTCGGTTTTCAGCAAGGCCGGCGGATCGCCCATCGGCTTCCCGTTCGGGCCGGAACGTCCATACTCCGCCAATGATGAAGTGGTCTTCAAGGACGACGGCAATACGTTCCTGCTGCTTTACACCGACGGCCTGCTGGAAGGACGGCATCGCGTCACTGGACAGGAATGCGGGGACCGGTTGGTAGAGGCCTATCAGTCGGTGGTCGGCGATCCCTGCCTGCCGGACAAACCACTGGAGGTGCTCAACCGGCTCGAGATGGAGGGATACGACCTTACATCCGACGACTGCACCGCCATTTCGATCCATATGCTCGATCCTACCAAGATCGTGATCGAACAGCGCGTGCCCCGGAACATCTATCTGGTTTCGGATATGGCCAAGCAGGCCGAAGGCGCAGTGATGGCGCTCGGCATTACGCACGACACGGCGGCCATGGTCCGGCTGCTGATCATGGAACTGGGAGCCAACCTGGTGGAACACGGCGGCTTGGGCGAGAATGATTCGTTCTGGATGCAGCTGCGCGTGGATGGAAAGGTCTGCCAGCTGGTAATCGAGGACCAGGGCGCCGAATGGGATTTGGACGAAGCCTTGGGCCGCGAGCTGGACGAGGCCTACATGGGCGAACGCGGCCGGGGCATCGCCATCACCAACGCCATTGCGAACCGCATCGAGCGCTACCGGGTACAGAACCAGAACCTGACCTATTGCACCATTGTGGATGAAGGGAACGTGGCATGAACGAATCGATCTACCGTGCGCGTCGTGAAATGTTCAACAAGATGAACATTCCCATTTCCAAAGCGGATGTGCAGATCCTGAAATGGAAGCAGCGCTCACGTCTCGTTGCGTGGGAATCGATGCTCAGAAGCCTCCTGGTGGTGAAGCGGTCCTTCGATCTCGTGGTCAGTCTGACGGCGCTGGTGCTGCTGAGCCCGCTATTCCTGCTGGTGGCCATGTTCATCATTGTCGAGGATGGCTTTCCGGTCATTTACACCCAGAAACGGGTGGGGATCGATGGCTGCGAATTCCTGATGTTCAAGTTCCGGACCATGTGCCGCGATGCCGAAAAAATGCAAGGGGAGCTCTTGCAGAAGAACGAATCCTCCGACGGGGTGACCTTCAAGATCAAGGACGATCCCCGGGTGCTGCGCTGCGGCCGGTGGCTGCGCCGCTTCAGTATCGATGAGCTACCACAACTGGTGAATGTGCTCAAGGGCGACCTCTCCATCGTCGGCCCGCGGCCGCCGCTTCCCGACGAGGTCAAGTGCTATTCCCTGACGGAACGCAAGCGCCTTCATGTCAAGCCCGGCCTAACCTGCCTGTGGCAGATAAGCGGCCGCTCCGACATTCCTTTTGGTGGCCAGGTGAGCCTGGACATGCAGTATATCCAGAGCCAGAGCCTGCTGAAGGATTTCATGATCGTGTTGAAAACCATCCCCGCCGTGCTGTTCGGCCGCGGGGCTTATTAGACAAGGGAGAAGTAGATGATAGATTGTGTCCGGAAAAACAAAATCGGAGTGGTGCGCGTAAACCGTGCCCTCACCGCAGCGACCGTGGACACGTTTCGGGAACAGTTATCGGATTGGCAGGATCGCGAACGCGATGTGAAGAATTTTGTACTCGACCTCGAAGCCGTCGACTTCATGGACTCCGCCGGCCTGGGTTCCCTGATTGCCGCACTCAAGCGGGTCACTGAACACGGGGGCGACATGAAGCTGGCCAACCTCCAGAAAAAGCCGCGCATGGTGTTTGAAATAACTCGGGCCCACAAGGTCTTCGAAATCTACAACAGTGTGGATGACGCCTTGCGCGCATTTGCCTAAACGCCCCCGGATCTCCATGTTTGCCGTCCTGAACACAGCCACCTCATGCGCCTGGGCCGACGAGATCGGCGGGCCTCCGTGGTCGTTGCTGCCGATCGCCAACCGGCCGTTGCTCGACTATTGGCTGGAGCTGTGCTCGGAACTGGGCGTTGCCTGCGTGCAGGTGGTGCTGGGCGACCAGGCCAAGCACATAGAGGACTACATCGAAGACGGCAAGCGATGGAATCTGAAGGTGGAATATGCCTTTGCTCGCGAAGGTGAGGATTCGGCCAGCTACCTGCGGTCGGTGTCAAAGCATTGGCGGGATGGGTTGCTCTATTTCGGCGGCCCCTTTTTTATTCGCCGGCGGCAGGCGTTCAGGGTGTCGCATTTCCGTTCGCTCGGGGACTGCCGTTATGGGCCGCCGGAAAACATCCTGTTTCTGCATGGACGCAACGGCGAGGAAGTCGAAGCATTGCTGGAAGGGGCGACAGGGGTGCCGCGCGGCATCGAACAGGTACACGCGCAAGCATGGATCATTAAAAACATTGCATCCTATTTCGACCTGAACATGAAGATGGTCCTGGGCGAGTTTGCCCGCTACACCACCGCCGGCTTCTCAACCGGCGACCGCAGTTCCGTCGGCTACAACGTACATACCCCGCCGTCCAGCCATCTGCAGGCACCGATCCTGATTGGCGACAACTGCCGCTTTGGCCCCATGACGACCATTGGCCCCAATGCCATCGTGGCCAACCATGTGATCGTCGATTCCCACAGCGAACTTCAAAACTGCCTGATCCTTTCCGATACCTATATCGGGCGCAATCTCGATATCCACGACAAGATCGTGGCCGGAAACCGGGTGATCAGCCCTGACGACGGTACCATGGTGGAGATCGATGATTCGTGGCTGGTGGCCCGGAACCGGCCGGCCATGCGCACGGAGGATTTTGTGCGCTACATGATTCTCTGGTTCGTGGCGTTGACGATGGTGGCCATCCTGTTGGTTCCGTTCCTAGTGCTCTATCCGCTGGTTCGCATTAGCCGCATTGCAAAATACGAGTATTTGCTGTTCCACGATCCCCGAACCGGCTACATCACGCTACCCATCCTGCTGAAATTGCACAACCGCAAGTCACCCGTGTTTAGCGTGTTCAAGGCGTTGTCCTTGGATCGCGTGCCGTTGCTCATTCTCGTCGTGCGCACCCGGCTTTTCCTGTGCGGGCAGCCGCCCATGCGGCATCCCGAGGACGATGCCCTCATTAAGCAGCTTCCGGAATACTATCCCGGTGTATTTTGCTACCAGGACTACAACAAGGAGTCCGACCGGTTGGTGGACGCCCTTTGGTACGCCCACATCCGTTCCCTTTATGAAGATGTGAAGATTTTGATCAAGGCCCTCGTCTCCCGCTTCCTGCGGGCGGGCCGCTAACCGCACCGTTGTTTCGTTATGAGTCGTAGGAAGTGGGACATTCAGGAATTCGATCGCCAGGCCGCCGAGGCCGTGGCCGCGGAACTGAACCTGCCGTTGCCCATCGCGCAGGTGCTGGTGTTGCGCGGATACCGCGAACCGATGGCTCTGGATGGTTTTCTCCACCCGCGGCTGGCCGACTTTTCCGATCCGTTCGCGCTACCCGACATGGCCAAGGCCGTCGATCGCATTTGGCAAGCCATCGGGGAGGGGAGTGCCATCGCGGTGTTCGGCGACTACGACGTGGACGGAGTGACTGCGGCGGCGCTCATGATACGCGTCCTGTCCGGGCTCGGTGGCAACGTGAAGGGGTTCGTGCCGGACCGGCTGGACGAAGGATATGGATTGTCGACCGATGCCGTCGAACGCTGCCTCGATGAGCAACAACCCAGCCTAATCGTATCCGTGGATTGCGGAACCAATTCGGTGGAGAGCATTGCGCGTGCACAGCAACGTGGAGTGGACGTCATTGTGACCGATCACCACGAGCAGGAGGAGCAAATAGCCCCCGCCTGCGCACTCATCAATCCGAAACTGGGAGCCGCCGGAAAGAACCTGTCCGGAGTCGGTGTGGCCTTCAAGCTGGCCCATGCCCTCGTCAAGGCGGGTCGAGACCGGAACGAGCCGCGCGCCTTGCAGGTCGACCTCCGGCACTATCTGGACCTCGCGGCTCTGGGCTCCGTGGCTGATATCGTTCCCTTGGTTGGCGAAAACCGCATCATTGTCCGCTACGGACTGCCCCAGTTGGCCAGTACGCGATGGGTGGGGATGGATGCGCTCAAGGAAGTGGCCTCCATTAAGGGCGAGCTCGACACCGGGCATTTGGGGTTCCAGCTAGGGCCGCGTATCAATGCCGCCGGCCGCATCGGCGAGCCAATGCAGGCCTTGCGTCTGCTGACCACCGATGACCCGCTCGAAGCCCGCAATATTGCCAAGATGCTCGACCGGAACAATCAGGAGCGTCGCGATATCGAGCGTAAAATGGCCGACGATGCCTTTCACGAAATAGATTCCTATTTTGATCCATCCCGCCACTTTGGCCTGGTGGTCGCCCGCGAAGGCTGGCATCCCGGTGTGGTCGGGATCGTGGCCTCCCGCGTATCGCGACACTACAACCGCCCCGCCATCATCATGGGCATTGAAGAGGATGGCAGTGCGCGCGGTTCCTGTCGGGGGATCGAAGAATTCGACATGCTGGCCGGCCTGCAAGCCTGCGAAATGCACCTTGCCAAGTTTGGGGGCCATAGAATGGCGGCGGGACTGGAAGTCAAGCCCGGTGCGCTGAACGCTTTCAGGGCTTCGTTTCACGAAGCATCCGCCAAGCTGCTGGAAGGGGTGGACCTCTCCCCGGTGCAGCGCATTGATGCGGTGGTGAATGCGACCGCATTGGATTGGGATTTCCTTGAAACGCTGAAGCTGTTGCGGCCTTTCGGGCAGGAAAACCCCGAGCCGGTATGGGCACTAAGCGGCGTGCGGGTGATGGGGGCTCCCCGGGTGGTCGGGCAGAAGCACCTGAAAATGATCATTGCCGCCGGAGACCGCACCTTCCAAGTCATTGCGTTCAATTATCCCTTGGACGCGTTGCCGGCCGGAGCCATTGATATCGCCTTTAAGCTCCAGGAAAATAGGTGGAACGGCAACTCCAGCCTTCAACTCCTGATCGAGGATATCCGCCCCGCTGATACAACGGCGTGAATTGAATGGGGCGGGGGAATCGAGAGTACAGCAGCGAAGAAGGTTTTCTTTTGCTACCAAGGAACAAGATCTCCTTGGCCCACGGTCTTATTTCATGATCAAGTCGCGGGAGTTGATGTTGTATCCAAGTAGAAAGGCGTTTTCCTTCTGGATCTTAAACGTAAAGGTTTCCTGCCCTTTTCCCTCTTCGAACGTGGTGTCCTGAACAAGGACCACCGTCGTGGCTGCATTGAAGGTGCGAATGTTCCAGTTTACGGTTTTGGTGCCGGTGGTCTTTCCCATTTTTTTCCGTATGGCCGTGTACAGATCGGTGAGGTCTTCCGCCGAGCTGGCTTTCAGCATGTCGGGATGCGCGCTGTCAACCATGTCGGTAAACTCCTGATTGTTGTAGTGTTCATGGAAGATTGCGACCTGTGCTTCGGCCAGGGATTTTCCTTTCGTCATGTTTCCACATCCGGCAAGCATCAAACATGCGGAAATCAGTAGGATAGCCTTTTTCATTTTCATCTCCTTTTTTCCGGGCGGCTCCATGGACCAAGACAGCATATTAGCAAAGTTACGTGTGACCTGCGTGGGAATCAAACGATAGGCATGAAAACTTGCTTGTTCTCCATTTCGTCTGCCGCAGCTACAGCGAAGGATGGAGCCACAAGTAACGGGAGGGTGGGTTGGCCGAGGTGAGTCCTAGCTCTGGTTAGGCTTATTTGTTTTCTTTGATCCACTCAAGTATGCGCTGATTGTATGTGGCTCCGTATTCATTCTGTAATTTTCTAAGTTTCATGTCGCAGATCACACATCCAGTTCCAGACATTTCAGGCGCATAGTCTTCTACCAGTTTCCTGTCCTCTTTTTTTATCCCCGCTGGGAATGGACCAATTGTGCCTTCGTAATAAATCTTTATGTCACCAGAAAGTATGTCGTCATTTGCTCGTGCTAATGCGTTTGTTGGATTCCACCAGCTATCATCAACCTGAATCACTTCTCCTGAATCGGTTGCCTTGGTTGAAACATCTTTGGTTTTGCAACCAACGAAGAGTGCTGACATGACAGTGAGCATGACTAATGTAATTTTCATTTATTGACTACCCTAACGTTAAGTGTGACTCGCCCGGGAATAAACTGTCAGACATGAAAACTTGCCTGTTCTCCATCTCGTCTGCCGCAGCTTCAGAGAAGGATGAAGCCTTGACGGCGGAGGGGCGATTTGCCGCGTAAGGTCCTCGCGCTGGTTCGCGACAGTATAAGTTATGCTGGGCAGTATTTTTTTCATCGGGCGATAATCTGATCCACAATTCCGTACTCCAGTGCCTGTTCGGCGGAAAGAACGCGCGTGCTGTCGAAAGGCAACGGAAGCCATGCCTCTGGTAGTTTTGTCTTTTTATGCCAGAAATCTGTGTAGCTATCCTGCAAAATTTCCACAACCCCCTCCGGTGGATTCCCGCCAATCTTCAGTCCGTGAAGTATAATCATAGCACCATCAAAGGCTGATCTTTCACCTGTGCCTGCGGCAAGTAACATCGCTCCTCCGGAATTGCATTCTGATAGCGCATACGTATTCAGAGGCGACTGAAGCAGTCGTATGGTCTGTTCTATTGCGAATGCGCCTTTCATGTCACCCCCCGGGGACTGAATAAATAAGTCGATAGGCTTTTCTTCTAGGTTGTCCAAATATAGCAACTGCTGGATCGTTTCCTCTGCCGCCTGAGCATCAATACTGCCGAACAAAAAAATCTTCCGACTGTTTAGAACCGGGTCACTGAAGTCCACGCAAACTTTCGCACGCAGTTTTTTCTCAGAAAAATCATGTTGTTGCGGAGTAGAGCATCCCTGCAGAAAGACTCCGATAACAACGAGCAGATAGAAAATATGAAGTTTAATTGTGCTCATATTATTTCCTTTTTAGCGAACGTTTGGTGTGACCCGCCCGGGAATAAACCGTCAGGCATGAAAATTGTGCGTTTTACCGGGTAGGGTCCATGCCC
>JBNLGU010000044.1:0-22346 GCA_050306215.1 Pontiella sp. | reverse complement strand
CTCGCCCCCAGATAGGCGATGGCCGGCTCGTCTTCCGCAATGAAGGCCAACGACCCAGCCACCCATGCATGACCGGCAAAGGTGTGCTGTCGATAGGCGTCGCCGGGGGCCACCGTGTTGTAGGCTTGCCGGATGCCTGCGCTATCGGCCCAGAAGAGCTGGACCGGTTCCTCGGTGTTGTTGATGAAGATGATTGCCGTTTCCCTCCCATTGGCGCCGCTTCGGACGGATTCGGAACTGCTTCGCGGCGATAGGGCGAAGGGGACGTCTTCGGGGTCAACCGGGTGGATTTTAGAGCCGTCGATGTGCAGGCTGGAATAGTGGTTTCCACTCTGCACCAGGCAGATAAAGTCACCTTTTTCGGTGATGGAAAACCGCTCAATGCGGGGGGAATCGCCGTCAACGGCCTTAGCGATCGCGTTGTAGTCTATCATCGGTCTGGACTTTCCCGAAGCGGTGTCCACCCGCAAGATCTGCCGGTCCTCGTGCAGGTAGAGGGCGGAATCGTCAGGGGCCCAGATGGGATGGATTTCCATGTTGCGGACCGTCCCGTTCATCCGCTGCTGCAGTGTTTCGGCCGATGCGTGGTCGGCTTGGGCCGGAGATGCCAAGGTCGAAAGCATAACGAGTAGCGGCAAATATCGATGTTGAATAGTCATGCCCTATGTTTGCGCCAATCCGCCGGCAAATCGCAAGGAAAAGGCGACGGTATTCATGAGGCTTCCGATCTGCTTTACATTATTGAGCGATCAGGGTATTTGTCATTCCATGGCAATGGGCTCGTTCGGAGAGGGATATGATTGAAGAGATAATGGCTTGGCTGGACACGGACCTGGCTAAAAAGCTGGCCATCACGTTCATCGCCTTGGTGGTGTTCTACGTGCTGAAGACAGTGACTTCGAAGGTCATCTGCCGCAAGGTTGAGGATAACAAACGGCGCTACCACATCCGCCGCACCGTGAGCTATGCCTATACCTTCGTCATGGTGATCATGATCGGCTCGTTCTGGTTCCAGGGCATCGCCTCGCTGAGCACCTTCCTGGGTTTGGCCTCCGCCGGCTTGGCGGTCGCCATGCACGATACGATTGCCAACATGGCCGGCTTCTTTTTTATCGAGGCCCGCAAACCATTCAAGGTGGGAGACCGCATCCAGCTGGAAGGCTTCAAGGGCGATGTGATCGATATCCGCCTGTTCCAGTTCAGCATTGTCGAGGTCGGCAACTGGGTCGATGCCGATCAGAGCACCGGACGGATCATCCATGTGCCGAACAGCATGGTGCTGCGCGCGCCGCTTTCCAACTACCACATCGGCTTCGAATACATCTGGAACGAGATTCCGGTGCTGATCACTTTTGAAAGCGATTGGCGCAAGGCCAAGGAGCTGTTGCTGGGCATCGGCCGCGAAAACGCGGACTACCTTTCGCAGGGCGCCCAGGCGCAGATCCGCAATGCGGCCCGCAAGTACCTGATCGTTGCCGGCAAGCTGACTCCCACCGTTTACACCACGGTCAAGGCCAGCGGGGTCATGCTGACCATTCGCTATCTGGTCGATCCGCGCCAGCGCCGCGGTACGGAACAGAAGATCTGGGAAGACATTCTCGACGCCTTCGCAAAGGAACCTGCCATTGACCTGGCCTACCCGACCACCCGGTTCTATTCCATCAAGGAACAGGCCGCGCCGGACCATCCAGACGCATCCGCACAGGAAGGTTGATTTTTGAAAGGATCGGATTGGCTCAACGCGCCGGGACGGGGAGCCTATCTGACGGATCGACGGCTCTCAACCTGACGCCGCCGCCAAGGAATTGTGGCGTAGGATCCTGTATAAGCCGACCTCGAAACCGATCGTGTTTCGGGAAAAAGATTAAATCCCATGTGTAAAATAAACGGATCTAATCTAGTCTTGATGGATCCGTATTATTTTTTTGCTCCGGATTGCCCATTGTGTTAATTCGGACGATTAAGGGAATGTGGCTGATGATGGAGAAGTACATACACAGGTTGATCGATAAGTATCCGTTTGCCATCTACGAATGCAAGCGTTCTGGGGACGGGCATTTTGTCTTCACGTATTGCAGTGAATCTATCGAGCAACTCTTGTTTGTCGACCCCGCTGAACTGGCGGAAGATGGTGATGCAGCCTGGGGGAATGTCTGTCCGGTATCGGGCGAATCCGTACGATCGGCGTTCGAGCGCTCGGCGGAAACTCTTGCTCCCGTGGAGATCAAGTTCAAGGTCCGCACTCCCGAAGGTGTGCATCTGTGGGTGCGCTGCCGGGGCTGTCCCGATCGGGAAGCGGATGAAAGCGTGGTTTGGAACGGGTTCATGGAGGATATAACCGGTTCGGTGCAAGAGGACGACGAAGTCAAGCGGAGAAACTCTCTTCTGCGGAATATATTCGAAAACCTTCCGGATCAGATCTACTACAAGGATGCCATGGGACGAATGGTCGACGCCAACGAGGCCTGCTGCGACCACCACCATACAACCCCGGAAAAAATCCGGGGGAAAAGTGATCGGGATCTCTATTCGGGGCCAAGGGGGGAAGACGCCTGGGAAAAGGAACAACGTTTGATGGCCGAGGGAGCCGTGCTCCGGCAGCGGGAAGTATTTGGTGACGACGATGGCGGTACGCTGTATTTGGATACGGTAAAGATCCCTTTGTTCAGCCAGTCCGGCCGGCTACTCGGACTGGCCGGGATTTCCCGCGATGTTACTGCCCAGGTGCTGGGGGAGCAGGAGTTGATTCGGGCGAAGCAGGAGAGCGAGCATCAAGCCGCTTTCATCCACGCGATTTTCGACAACCTCGACGACCAGTTCTACTATAAGGATACTCAATCGCGTGTGATTGGCGGCAACAAGGCCTGGGTGGAGCATTGCGGTGCGGAGTCACTGGATGAACTGATCGGCAAGACGGATCTGGAGCTGCACCCGCATCCCTTGGGGAAACAGCTGTACGACGGTGAGCAGGCCCTGATTGCTTCGGGTGAAAACCTCCGTATACGCGAATGCCATAAACAGGAGGACGGCTCCGTTTATTACGTTGAATCCATCAAGTGCCCGATGAAGAACGATAAGGGCGAGGTCGTTGGGTTGGCCGGTATCTCCCGCGATATCACGGCCCAGGTCGAAAACGAAAACGCCTTGATCGAGGCGCGACAGGCTGCCGAAGTCGCCAACGAGGCCAAAAGCATGTTTTTGGCCATGATGAGCCACGAAATCAGGACGCCGATGAACGGGGTGATTGGTGCCTCCAGCCTGCTTTCCAATACGCCGCTTACGCCGTTGCAACGCGAATTTGTCCGCACCATCAATGTAAGCGGCGAAAACCTGCTGTCCCTCATCAACGACATCCTCGACTACTCGAAGATCGAGGCCGGAAAGATCGTGCTTGAACAGGTTCCTTTCAGCTTGCGCACGTGCATCGAGGACTCGTTCGACCTCTTTACCCATTCCGCCAACAAAAAGAATCTGGAGTTGTTCCATTACATCGATCCGGCTATTCCCGAAACGCTGGTTGGCGACCCGTCCCGATTGCGGCAGGTCATCATCAACCTGGTCGGGAATGCGGTTAAGTTCACTGAAAAGGGAGAGGTGGGTCTCCGTGTGGTGCCGGTGGAAGGGGAGTCGGATGAAGACCAGTGCCACCTGCAGGTTTCCGTGCGCGACACCGGCATTGGCATACCGGACGAGGCCAAGGGCAACCTTTTCCAAGCCTTCACCCAGGTGGAGGGCTCCAGTACGCGCAAGTATGAAGGCACTGGGTTGGGACTGACCATCAGCCGTAGGATAATCGAGTTGATGGGGGGGCAAATCTGGTTTGAAAGCACTTCAGGGGAAGGGACCACGTTCTTCTTCGAATTGAACCTGCCGGTCTCGCATGAAAGTATCGAGTCCTATAAACATCCGGTTAGTCCCGCGATTCTGGCCGGCAAACGGGCCCTGATCGTCGACGACAACGAAACAAACCGCTGGCTGCTGGGCGATCAGCTGGCCCAATGGGCGATGGAGCCCCATTCGTTTTCGTCCCCGCAAGAGGCGTTGCTTCATCTAGAAGAAGGGCATGTGTACGATATTGCCCTGCTTGATTTCAATATGCCGGAGATGGACGGCAGGGAGCTGGCCCAGGCCATACATAATCGGCTGGGAGAAGCTCGCTTCCCTGTGGTCATCCTGAGTAGTTCATGTGAAAACTTCGGATCCGATCCCGCTATCGACGGGTGGCTTTCCAAGCCATTCAAACAGGAGCATTTGCGCGAGCAGCTCGTCAGGGTATTGTCGTTCCTCCCCCGCGCGGATGCCCGGGAGGCCGAACCGGCGACCACGCATGTGCAGGTTCGCAAGAATTACGACCTTCGCATTCTGGTTGCTGAAGACAACAGCGTAAACCGTCGGGTAGTGAAGATGATGTTGGAACGGCTTGGATATGGCAACGCCACCATAGTGCCCGATGGGGAGGAGGCGGTGGCGGCCGTCATCGACGTGGAATTCGATGTTGTTCTCATGGATGTCCAGATGCCGGGTATGGATGGTCTGGAGGCCGCACGCCAGATCCGGGCGCATACGGGCAGTCAGGAAAAACCGTGGATCATTGCGTTGACGGCCGGGGTCATGGATGAAGAGCGCTCCGCGGCCCTCGCCGCCGGAATGAATGAGTTCCTTGCAAAGCCTTTGAAGGTGGACGTGCTGGAGCAGGTGCTTGACCAGGTGCGGAAGACCCTCGATAAGGCTAATCCTTCAGGAACGTCATCATCGTCTTCATGACGGTTTCAAAATGATGGGCGGGCAGGGCATGGCCGTCGCCTTCAATGATCTTCAATGTGCTGTCCGGCAACCGGGCGTGGAGCCATTCCGATGCGCCTGCCGGAATGATCCGGTCCTCCGTGCCGTGTAGCAACAGGACCGGAATGTTTACTGAGGGAACCTTGTCGCGCATGTCCGATTGCAAAAGATATTCCAAGCCGGCGACCAACTCGTCCAAATCGGTAGGGACGTTTTTTCGCAACGCCATCACCTTCCGGCTTTCCCGGAAGGGGTGGTGTACATTCTTGAAGAATTCGTCCAGCACGGCTTCGGGATTGCGTTTGAGTTGGGCGATCATGCGCCGCAGGATTTTTTCAGGCGTGCCCTGCGGATAGCCGTCGGCCGCACAGAATTTGGCCGTGGATGAAATCAGCACCAGTTTTTTACAGGACGTCGGTAATCGCTCCATCGCCAGTAAGCCCCCCATCGAGCCGGTAACGATATAATCGGCCTCGGGAATCGCGCGATCTCTAAGCACCTCTGCACCGGTCAGGAGTCGTACATCGTAGTGTTCTTCCAGCCGATCGCCCATCGGTCTGACGGCATCGATTCCGTGGGCCCATCCCGAGATGATAACTAGGCTCTCTTTCATTTAAACACGAAGGCACAAAGTGCTCTAAGCTATCAAGCTGACGCTTTGTGTTCCTTTGCGTCCTTTCTGTCTTAGTGTTTAATGGTCTTGATGATCAGTTTTGCGGCGCATTCGAGGTCGTCGACGTGGTGGGCGAGGGTGATGGAGATGCGGAGGCGCGCGGAGCCGGAAGGAACCGTCGGCGGACGGATCGCGGCCGCGATGATCCCTTCTTCGCGCAGCTTTTGCGAAACAGCCACGGCCTTTTCGTTTTCGCCGATCACGATCGGAATAATCTGGCTTTGGCTTTGCAACGTATCGAGTCCGGCCTCGTGCAGCAGCGAACGGAAATAGTCGGCGTTGGCCTGCAGGATGTTCCCAAGGTTGGGCGACGCTTCGAGCACGTCCAGCGCACCGAGGGCCGCGCCGATGACCGCCGGCGGCGGCGCGGTGGTGTAGATGAAGGCGCGCGCGGAGTTGACCAGCAGCTTGCGCAGGTTTTCGGAGCAGGCCACGAATCCACCGAACCCGGCCAGCGCCTTGCTCAGGGTGCCCATCGAAACCGTCACGGAGTTTTCCAATCCGTGTTCGCGGATCAGCCCCGCACCATTGGGTCCAAACGTACCGGAACTGTGGGCTTCATCCACCATCAGCATGGCATCGTGTTTTTCTGCCAGTACAGCAAGCTCCTTCAACGGTGCGATGTCACCGTCCATGCTGAAGACGGATTCGGTGATAACCAGCTTGCGGCAGTCGGCGTTTGCATATTGCTCCAACCGCTGTTCAAGCGCGGGCGCATCATTGTGCGAGAAGCGAACCAGCTTGGCCCCGCTCAGTTTGCATGCATCGATCATGCTGGCATGGACGAGCTTGTCGGCAAAGATCAGGTCGTCGCGGCCAACAAGGACGGGAATGGTACCGGCGTTGGCCATATAGCCCGTGCCGAAGACGAGCGCGGACGGGTAGCCTTTTTCCTTGGCCAATCGTGTTTCCAGCTCTTCGTGGATCGGGAGGGTGCCGGATACCAAGCGGGAGGCGGTCGAGCCGACGCCATATTCGTCAAGCGCTTCACGCGACCGTTCCATCACGTGCCGGTGGTGCGACAGGTCGAGATAGTCGTTGCTCGAAAAATTGAGCACTTCCTTCCCGTCGATGATGATCTTTCCCCCCGCTTCGGGGTAAACCCGCGCCGTTCGTTCAAGGCCCTGGTTTTTTGCCTCGTCGAGTATCGGTTGTATCCAGTCTTCACGCATGGATGCACTTTCCCGAACTTGCGGAATTGGCGCAATCCCGAAAAGGGATTATAAATGTGGAATGATCAATTTGCTTGCCGCCTTGTTGCCGTATGCCGCCGATCCTGATCGGCATGTGTGTTTTTCCTGTTGGGCCGTTGGCATACGGTTTTGACAACACGCCAAACGCGATTAATGTAGTCTTGCTAAACCAAGGAGCTTTATCATGAGAGGATCCCCCAAGGATATGATTCAAAAGGCCAAGGGTCCCTGCGGATGCCTGGAACTTGACGACCCCTACATCGAATACGTGAGCGGCGCGGATTTCGTGAAGCTCAACGGCGAGTATTCCTCCGAAGAGCTTCGCGCCATCGCCGACTGGATGGAAGGGAAAGTCGAGTAATTATCGATTACAAGGGGGTTGCAATGGATCTGGGACTGCGAGGCAAGGTAGCGATGGTGGCGGCCTCGAGCAAGGGGCTCGGCTTTGGTATTGCCCGCGAGCTTGCCCGCGAAGGCGCATTGGTTTCGATTGGCAGCCGGACGGAGTCCGATATCTTCGACGCGGCCGACCTGTTGATCGAGGAGACCGGAACCGAAGTACTGCCCAACGTGCTGGATGCCGCCGATCCCGATTCCATCTTCCAGTGGCTGGATGGCACCATCAACACCTTTGGCGGTGTGGATATGCTGGTGGTCAATGCCGGCGGCCCGCCCGCCGGAAACTTTGACGATTTCGAAGACGTTGATTGGCAGTCCGCCTTCGAGCTGACTCTGATGAGCGCGGTCCGCATGATCCGGGCGGTGCTACCCTCCATGCGGCAATCCGGCGGTGGATCGATCCTGACCATCACCTCCTGCTCCGTGAAGGAGCCCATCGATTTCCTGCTCCTCTCGAACGTCATGCGATCCGGCGTAACCAGCCTGGCCAAGAGCCTCTCGCGTCAACTGGCACCGGAAAACATTCGCGTCAACAACCTCCTGCCCGGGCGGATCGATACAGACCGGGTGCAATCGCTCGACGTCATGAACGCCGAAAGGCAGGGCTTGGACGTGGAAGCAATCCGGACGGCCAACGAGCTGGGCATACCGCTGGGTCGCTACGGCACCACCGAGGAGTTCGGTCGGCTCGGCGCCTTCCTGCTCTCCGATGCGGCCAACTATATCACCGGCCAGACCATCGCCGTCGACGGCGGCTCCATCAACACCGTTTGGTAGGCTTAATTTAGACACGGTCTCGGTTTACTTCACCGCCGATGCTCTCTAGTCTCTGCCGCTCATTTTCAACGAGGAAGAGCAATGGACTGGAACGCATTGGCAAACCGGATTTTGGACGGCGGGGCCCCGATTACCCGCGAAGAGGCGCTGGCGGTATTGGAGTCGTCCGACGACGAGCTGCTCGAAGTGCTTCAGGCTTCCTATCTGATCCGTAAGAACTTCTTCGGCAAGAAGGTCAGCCTGCATGTGCTGAAAAATGCCAAGAGCGGAATCTGTCCCGAGGATTGCTCGTTCTGCAGCCAGTCTAAAAGCTCCAATGCCGACGTCGAGGAATACGAGATGCAGTCGGCCGACGAAATCGTCGCCGGCGCACAGGATGCCGCCGACATGCAGGCCCTGCGCTATTGCGTCGTGACCAGCTCGCGCGCACCGTCCGAAAGCGAAATGAAGGTCATCACCGAAGCCGCCGGCCGCATCAAGCAGCAGCATCCGCAGCTCGAACTCTGTGCATCCATGGGCTTCCTCACCGAGGAAAAGGCGCGCCGGCTGAAGGACTCCGGCGTCGACCGTTTCAACCATAACCTCGAAACCTCCGCCAACTTCTACCCATCGATCTGCTCCACGCACCAATACGAAGACCGCGTGGAAACGGCCAGGACCGTGAAGAAGGTCGGGCTCGACCTCTGCTGCGGCGGGTTGATCGGCATGGGCGAAACCCTCGCGGACCGCGTCGATCTGGCCATGGCGCTCAAGGAATTGAAGGCCGACTCCGCGCCGATCAACTTCCTCGATCCACGCGAAGGCACCAAGCTCGAAGGATCCGCGCGCGTCACGCCCAACGACTGCCTGCGCACGCTCGCCATGTTCCGCTTCGTGCTGACCTATGCCGAAGTCCGCATTGCCGGCGGCCGCGAAACCTGCCTGCGCAACCTACAACCGCTGTCGCTCTATCCGGCCAACTCCATGTTCACCAATGGATACCTCACCACCGGCGGCCAGAACTTCGATGCCGACAAGCGCATGATCGAAGACGCCGGCTTCGAAGTCGGCCATCTCGTCAACGCATAGTTGTAGTGAGGGAACGGTCGCGGACGTTGGCTTCCAGGTTTTCAGCCTCGCTTCGCGTCCCGCCGCGGTTTACGGATAATCCTGTCGGGTGGCGCGGACAACGATGTCGCTGATATTTACGTTGGGCGGCTGTCCAACGGCATAATGAATCGCGTTGGCGATGTCGTCGCACGAGGGCAACGGCCCGAACTTTTCGAGGAAACTCTCGACCAGACCATCCGTATAGCCTGCGCCTGCTTGGAACCCGCTGACGACAATGCCCGGTTCCACCAGCGAAACACGCACGCCCTTTGGTCCCACATCGCGCCGCAACGCTTCGGCCAGGGCGTGGACCGCATGTTTGGTCGCTCCATAGATGGCGCTGAAGGGCGAAATATTCCGCCCGACCACGGAGCCCACAATCACAATGTCGGCGGCTGAACCGGGAAACGCCGTTTCCTGCATCTTCACCATCCGTTGTGCCGCCTTTTGAATCAGGTAAAGTGTACCGGTGAGATTGGTGTTCAGCAGGTCCTGCCATTCCGATAGATCGGCTTCGCGGACCGATCCGCCGAGCCCGCGGCCGGCGTTAGCCACCACCATGTCCGCCTCGCCGCCGAATCGTTCAGTGGCCGTTTCAAAAAGCGAGTCCAGCACGGCCTCGTCTGAAACATCGCCGGCGACACCGCAAAATCCGTTGCCCAGTTCCTGTTCCAGTGCCGCCAGTTTTTCAGCGGTACGCGCGTTGCCCACTACGTGGATTCCATCCGCCACAAACTTTCGCGCCGTCGCTTCCCCGAACCCGGATGTCGCTCCGGTGATGATTGCTATGCGGTTCGTATCTTTGCTCATGTAGAGGCTCCCCGCTTAATGGGTTTTGGCTGTGCCGGATTCGCAGGGCATGAACCGGATAAGTATGAATTTCGATTGCTTTGTGGTTGTTCCGTTTTCGGTGGTTTGTTCGTTCATTACACCGCCCGGCATAAACCATGTATCGACCGCTTGGTGCAGGACGGTATTGACTTCCATGGTGTTATAAAAGGGCATTTCCACCTGATCTCCGTTTTCAAGTGTGCGCACTTCCGTTCCAACCAGAGTGCGGTTCCCGATCTTGGCCTCGCAGGTGATGTTAGAGCCATTCACTTGACTGATCACGATTTCCGCGAAGTGGCCTAGCTCCACGGTTTCCATCGTTTTGACGGTTTTTCCGTCAACCACTGCGCAATCCGTCAGAACCTCCCTTGGTTCGGTTTCGTTGTATACTGCCGTTTCTCCGGAAGTGGCATTAAACACGGGGTATTCATAAATCGTTGCGCCGGGTAGTTTGAGAAGTTTATCAACGGTTGATTGCTCCAGAAAGGGCTGTAGCATGGAAGCACCAGCGGATTCTCCTGCACCGGTGGACAGTAAGTGCGAGGGAGGCGAAATCATATCCTCAACGGGAGATGCCAAGAACTCTTCCGCGGGAGGAGTGTTGGGGGTTCGGAACAGTTCAGCGTTGAGGTCGGCCAATCCATCTCCCTGGATTTCTATTTCTATGATGCGGACGACATATTGTGTGGAGAGATCCGGGGCTGACATAACGTTGTTTGTTGCTTTCGGCGGCGAGCACCCGGAAAGCATGACGATGGGAATAAGTCCGAGTAGCAGTCGTTTCATTTGGCTTTTCCTCTGTTTGGTCGTTGGTTGCATGGGATGTTTTCATATATTGCCATCCCTATAAGAAGGGTTGCGCAAACCAACTATTAAGCGGGCATGCTTGGAAGACAAGAAGCAAATCGGGAGCCGTGGTGTAGCCGCGATCCGTGATCGCGGAAATCCCTGAGCGCGAAAAGGCGGGGTCTTCCCGTGATCATGTTGTCACGTGGAACGGGACTCACGTGGCGGTCTCCATACATTGCCATCGGACGGTTAATGCATTCGTGGTCCATTTCCAAATGTTTGGAATTTCATATCAACGGCCGGGCGTGCTAGTTTCTTGCCCTCTTTTGAGAAACGAAAACGATAAAGTCGCAGAAGCATGAATATTGATCAGGTATACAAACAGGTTGTTGAAAAAATCCTCCGGGAGGGAAAGAAGAAAACCAACCGGACGGCCACGGATGCCATTTCCGTCAGTGGCTGTATGATTGATTATGATATGGCCAACGGCTTTCCTCTGCTCACGACCAAAAAAATGGCGTGGAAGACGCTCCGGGTCGAACTGGAGGGATTCATCAAAGGCGTGACCGATAAATCGTGGTTTCAGGAGCGCGGTTGCAAAATCTGGAACGAGTGGTGCACGCCGGCGAAAGTGCCTTACGGCCACGACGAGGCCACGCTCAAAGCCATGGCTGAGGAACCGGACCTCGGCCCGATCTATGGGTTCAAGTGGCGCAACTTTAACGGGCGGTATGAATTCGGTGCCGATGATTTTACCGGCGGCATCGATCAGTTGGCCAATGCGATCGAGACCCTGAAGACCAATCCGGACAGCCGCCGCATCCTGGTTAATGCCTGGAATCCGCAGCAACTCGATCAGATGGCGTTGGTTCCGTGCCATTATTCCTATCAGCTGCTCTGCAACGACGGTGTGCTGGACCTGCTCTGGAGCCAGCGGTCGTGCGACATATTCCTCGGCATTCCCTTCAATATTGCTTCGTACGCCCTGCTGTTGGAGCTGATCGCCAAGGAGTGCGGCATGAAAGCCGGCAAGCTGATTGGCTTCCTTGGTGACGCCCATATTTATGTAAACCATCAGGCGCAGCTGGAGGAGCAGATGAAACGCGAGCCCTATGCTCCGCCGACGCTGAGACTTGATGGCTACGACTCGATTTTCGACTGGGAGTGGCACCATGCCACGCTCGATGGCTATGAGTGCCATCCTGCTATCAAGGCTGAGGTGGCGGTCTGATGGTTGCCATTGTTGCCCGATCTGAAAACGGGGTGATCGGTAAAGACGGTGGACTGCCGTGGCGCTGCAAAGGCGATCTGCAGTTTTTCAAGCGCACCACGATGGGGCGGAAAATCGTGGTCGGCCGCACTACCTTTGAAGGCCTCCCGCCGCTGAAAGGGCGCGATCTTTTTGTGCTGACCCGCAATCCGGACGCCCGTTTTGATGGGGCAACCGCCGTTTCCAAACCCGCTGACGTTCCGGTTGATGCAATTGTCTGCGGTGGCGCGGCGATTTATGACCTGATGATTCCGCAGTGCGACCAGCTGCTGGTGACCACGGTAAAACAAGAGGTCGAGGGCGATACCTTTTTCAATGCCCAGTGGCTGGATGGTTTTGTGCCGGCGAAAACCATCGAAGAGACCGGAGAATATTCGATTGTTTCCTACAACCGTTCGGTCTGTCCTGACTGATCAGCGTTTCTTTGCTGAAGGAGATGCGTACCTTTTGTGCTAAAGGCTAAAGGCGAGCGGCGCTTGAGTTTTCTAAGCCCGCTCCCCTGTCCGGGCATTTCTTTGCGCACTCTGCGCCTCTGCGAGAGCTTCCTGTTCTGATCTACTTTAAGTGCGGGATTGACATTCAGGAGTAAAAAACGCATCAATGCGCATCACTTATGCAAAAATGTGATCATCGGGAGTGATGCGCATGTCGACATTTGAGGGAACGGGAATAAAGAATCTGAAGCTGCGGGGCGGTATTTACTACTGGCGGCAGCGAATCGATGGCGTTCAATACTCCGAGTCGCTTCAGACGGGGGACCGTGAAGAGGCGTTGACGCGGATGATCGATAGAGTGGATGCCGTAAAAAAGGGAACAGGTTTAAAGGAGAAAAAAATGGGAAAAGAAACCAGCAATGAAGCAACGGATAAGAGTAAGGGTTGGGTAACGTTCGACCCGAACCTGAAGATTTTGGACTGCACGGTGCGCGATGGCGGGCTTTGCAATCAACACCTGTTTCCTGAAGGCTTTTTCGGCGATATCTACAAGACGTGCGTTGCGGCAGGCATCGACTATATGGAAGTGGGCTACAAGGCCGACAAGGCCTTGTTTTCCGGCAAGGGCTTTGGCCCGTGGAAATATTGTGACGAAGAGGATATCCGCCGCGAAGTGGGCGATAACGACACCAACTTGAAGTTGTCGGTGATGGCCGATACGGGCCGGACCAATCCGTCGGACCTGCTGCCGCGCAGCGAAAGCGTGATCGACCTGGTGCGCGTGGCCACCTATATCCACCAGATTCCGGCGGCGCTGGAACTGGTGAAGGATGCCAAGAACAAGGGCTACGAAGTCGCGCTGAACCTGATGGCGGTTTCGACGGTGCCGGACTACGAGCTGGACAACGGGCTGGAAGTGATTTCCGGCGTCGAGGAGATCGATTTTCTCTATGTGGTCGATAGCTTCGGATCGCTCTACTACGAACAGGTTGATGACCTGATCAACCGCTACAAGACGACCGGGAAAACGCTGGGCATCCACGCGCACAACAACCAGCAACTGGCCTACTCCAACACGATCTATGCCGCGATCAACGGCGTGAAGCTGCTGGATACCACCATGATGGGCATGGGCCGCGGTGCCGGAAACTGCACGACGGAGCTGATGGTCGGTTTCCTGAAAAACCCCAAGTTCAACCTGCGTCCGATCCTGGAGTTCGTCCAGAACACCATGTATCCGATGAGCCAGGAGATCGATTGGGGTTACAGCATCCCATACATGATCACCGGCCACTACAACGAGCATCCGCGCTCCGCTATCGCCCTGCGCGACAGCGAGCGCAAGGAGGACTACGTCGGTTTCTACGACGAGATCGCGAGTCCTTGATGCGTTTACTTGCAAGACGATGGATAACAAGACAATTGAAGGACCGGTCGGCTGTTTAGGGGGAAATAGTCTTGTCCCAAATGGTCTTGTCAAGGGCCCTGTTTCACCGTGTAGGGGATTCCTGCTGACGGGACGTTGGGGGTCTCTACGCTTTTCGGGGTTAGGGATTGTAAGCCGATCGGGAATTGCGTTATAACCGCCGTCTTGATTTGAAAAACCCTTTTTTATGAAGGAAAGAGATAAGGAGTTTCAGGAATGAATGTATTGCATGTGTGCGCGAACCCGAAACCGACCGAAGAATCGGTTTCCAAGCAGCTGGCCGCCGCGTTTTTTGCTAAGCTGATCGAGCTCAAGCCCGAAGTGGAGCTGGTCAACGTCAACCTGTACGACGAAAAGCCGCCGTTTTATTCCTACGAGCTGTACCGGCGCGCGTGGTACCCGGTTTTCGACGAAAACTACGAGCCCTCCAAGGTGGAGGAAATGGCGATGAACTATGCCGGCAAGCAAGCCGAGCTGTTCAACAATGCCGACGTGCTGGTACTGACCATGCCGATGTGGAACTTCACCGTTCCGGCCATCATGAAGGCGTGGATCGACCAGGTGCTGACGCCCGGCCTGACCTTTTCGATCAGCCGCGAAGACGGCATCAAGCCGTTGCATAAGGTGAAGAGCATTGTCCTGCTGGTGGCATCCGGCGGTGTCTACAAGGAAGGCGACGAGCGCGATGCGCTGACCAGCGAAGTTCGTGCGGCATTCGGTTTTGTCGGCATCGACGATCTCGAGATCGTCTGGGCCGAAGGCCAGAATCCGTTATTCTTCGACAACCATGACGAAAACAAGGCAATCGCCATCGAAGCCGCTTCCGAAATCGCGGAAGACGTCGCCGAGATGGATTTATCCGATGCCGAGGCGGTTGCCGAATAGGTCCGATGGGCATATTTGTTAAAATCTGCGGAATCTGCTCGGAGGGCGACCTCGGGCAGATTTCTGCTTTAGGGCCCGATGCGCTCGGTTTTATCCAATGGCCACAGTCGAAGCGCTATGTGGATCCCAAAACCGTCGGGCACTGGGAAACCCCTGAAGGTATAAAGCGCGTGGGCGTATTCGTTAGCCCGACGGAAGCCGAGCTGGCCCATGCGGCCCAGCATGCGCGCCTGGATGTGCTGCAGGTTCATCGGGTGCCGGACAACTGGAGGCTCGATCGGGAAATCTTCCAAGGCCTCGACGTGTGGCGCGCGCTGAAACCGGAAGAACTCTATTTCGCCGAGCACGGTTTTTCGTTCGACCGCTACCTGCTTGATTCCTACGATCCCAAGACGGTCGGGGGAACCGGGATCGCATGCGACTGGGAACAGGCTCGCGATCTGGTGCGCGCTTGCGAAACCCCGATCTTGCTGGCCGGTGGCCTGACGCCTGAAAACGTGGCCGAAGCGGTCCAACTCGTGCAACCGTGGGGCGTAGATGTCAGCTCCGGCGTCGAGATCGAGCCCGGCGTCAAGGATATCGACAAGGTGCGGGCCTTCATCGATGCCTGCCGGTCGTAATACTTCACCACAAAATGTACAAGAGGCATAAAAAAGCACCGTATTCACGTTATGCGAATTATGTGTATCTTGTAGTTAACTAGATTTGATGTGATGGTTACTCGCTTTGCTCCCAGTCTGACCGGCTATCTACACTTGGGCCATGTGCTCCACATGCTGTATGTGTGGGGCATTGCTCGGGCCAGGGACGGAAAAGTGATCTGCCGAATCGAAGATCACGACCTTTCCCGCCGTCGGCCCGAGTATGAGGAATCGATTCTCGAAACCATGGCGTGGCTCGGCTTAATGCCGGACGGGGGCATGACCTTGTCCAGTGCGACCGGTGTGTCGGAATTCCGACAGAGCGATTGCGGCGACTATTATGAAAAGATGCTGGGCCTGCTGGAAATGCAGGGGCTGGTCTATGGCTGCGAATGCACCCGCAAGCAGATTCTCGATGAGCAGAAGGATACGGCTGGTGAGCTGTGCTACGCGGGAACTTGTGCACAGAAAGGCCTCCCGCTGGAGGGAAACACCGTCCGCTTTCGTGTTC
This sequence comes from Pontiella sp., assembly GCA_050306215.1. Classification (GTDB taxonomy): domain Bacteria; phylum Verrucomicrobiota; class Kiritimatiellia; order Kiritimatiellales; family Pontiellaceae; genus Pontiella. The sequence goes on along the minus strand of JBNLGU010000044.1, from coordinate 6,646 downwards.
CGGCGAGGGAGGTCGTATTCGAGGATTTGCGCCGGGGTACCTGCCGCCAGATTCCGAAGCAGCAATGCGGCGACTTTTCATTGCGCGACCGGCAGGGGCAGTGGACCTATCAGTTTGCCTGTGTCTGCGATGACATCCGCCACGGCGTGGATTGTGTAATACGCGGCGAAGACATCCTCGCCAGCACCGCCCGCCAGATCCTGCTGTTTCAAGCGTTTGAAGCGCCGGTTCCCGAATATTTCCACCACCCTTTGATCTGCGATAAAAACGGCGAAAAGCTGAGCAAGCGTCAACGCTCCGAAAGCATCAACCAATTGCGCGATAGCGGTATGTCCGCGGAGGAAATCATTGGTCGCGCCGCCTTTGCAGCTGGGTTGTCATCTGAACCTGAGCCCGTGTCGGCAGATAAGGCCATGAAAAGGTGTGTCATCCAATAGCCACGATCGTGGTGTTTAGATGATATACTTTAGTAGTTGCTGGCCGATGTTCGTTCGGATGGTTTGGCGTAGCTCGTAGACGTTCTTTCCAAGGTAGTTTTTGGGGAGAAGGACGTTCGGGAGGAGCGGGTCGGTGCGCATGCATTGTACATAGGCCTCCGACTCCTGGCGGAGCAGGTTCATGAGCGCCGGCTGGTCGTGATCCGTATCCTTGAGAAGTTCCAAATTCTTCGAGAAAATGGTCAGATAGCGATCCTGTAGCTCATGTAGCCATGCAAAGTTCCACGCGTTTTCAACCATTTCCGTTTCGTCCTGATGTAACACGGTCTTGGATTCAAGGAGATAGGCGATGGCATCTACATTGGCTACGCGATTGAGATCGTCGTATTCGGGGCGAATATCGCGTGGGGTAATCCAAACGCTTTTCTGGAGGCATCCCATGCGCATCCGTTTGAGAAAGGCGCGTAAGGTATCGCGATAATGACGCTCTTTCTCCGGCACATCGAATATGAGCACGTACCAAATATCGTTCCATTTGGTATTCCATTGCCGTTCGGGAAGATAGTAGGCGGGAAGAAAATCTCGCCCTTGGGGTGTTAGTTTGAGATGTGGAAGCTTTCCGTCATCGTGATGTTGAACAAGCAGGCCAACCTTGCGCAGGCGGGACATCGAATTGTGGTAGGCCCTGAGATTCGGGTAGGTGTGCTTCCATAGGTGTGCCCGGCCTCCCGTTGCCAGAATTTCAGCTAAATCCGATAGCAAATCGAGCCATTCTTCCTGTGCCCTGCGCCGAACGACGGGGAGTGACCAGTCAGGATGATGAAAGCTTTTCCATTCCATGGGTATATTATCCAATCACCACGATCGTGGTGATTACATGATATACTAGTGGGGCGGCAAGGTAAAAGTGACCGGGCGAGGAGGGGATTAGCCTTGAAATAGGTGGTCGGGACAGGGATTATCCGTCCTCAATACTATTGAGGATTTTACGATGAAACCGACCCAACCCGATAAACTTGGCCACTTTGGGCAATATGGCGGCATGTTTGTGCCGGAAACGCTGATGGAGCCGCTCAACGAATTGACGCGCGTCTACCATGCCGTGCGCAAGGATCCGGAGTTCAAGAAGGAGCTGGACTACTACCTTCGCGAATACGTCGGTCGGCCCACGCCGCTCTATTTTGCCGAGCACATGACCGAGCATCTGGGCACCGCAAAAATCTATCTGAAGCGCGAAGACCTTTGCCATACGGGCGCGCACAAGATCAACAATTCCATGGGTCAGATCCTGCTCGCCAAGCGAATGGGTAAGAAGCGCATTATTGCCGAAACCGGGGCTGGACAGCACGGCGTGGCAACGGCCACGGTCTGCGCCATGTTTGGCATGGAATGCGTGATCTACATGGGTAAGGTCGATATGGAGCGCCAGGCGCTCAACGTCTTCCGCATGGAAAGCCTAGGCGCCACGGTGGTGCCGGTCACGGTCGGCCAGCAGACGCTGAAGGAAGCCGTCAACGAAGCGATGCGCGATTGGGTGACCAATATCCGCAGCACGCACTATATCCTGGGTTCCGCACTGGGTTCGCATCCGTATCCGATGATGGTCCGCGATTTCCAGAGCGTGATCGGCAAGGAGGCACGCAAGCAGATCCTCAAGGCCGAAGGCCGACTTCCTACTGCGTTGATCGCCTGTGTAGGCGGCGGTAGCAACTCCATCGGGTTGTTCCATCCCTTCATCAAGGATGAAGGCGTGCGCATGATCGGCGTGGAAGCCGGCGGTTTTGGTATTGAGGGCGGCAAGCACGCTGCCCGCTTTGCCGAGGACAAGATAGGCATTCTTCAAGGCACCAAAACCTATGTGTTGCAGGACGACGACGGGCAGATCGCCCTGACGCATTCCATCAGCGCCGGCCTCGACTATGCGGCCGTCGGCCCCGAGCACAGCCTGCTGCGCGACCTCGGCCGCGCCGAATATTCCTATGTCACCGATGTGGAAGCCGTGGACGGCTTCGACAAGCTGGCGCAATGGGAAGGCATCCTGCCGGCGCTCGAAAGTTCGCACGCGATTGCCTGGACCATCAAAAATGCCGGCCGGTTCAACAAGGACGACCTCTTGATCGTCAACGTGTCCGGCAGAGGCGACAAGGACGTGCAGCAGATCGCTGAATGGAAAAAGCAGCGTAGAAGCAGCTGATCCAAGATCGGGACGGATTTACGAGGGGCTTTCGGCCCCTCTTTTTTTGGTTCAAGGCAACTTGAGGGGCGACTGCACGAGTACCTGTACCGCACCGGCGACGGAACTTGCCAATCTGAATAAAACAGCCGAAAACCATACTCATTGCAAAGGGCCTGTCCCTGGGCAACGTATACAGAGGGCATCGAGAGGTGTCCCTTGTATTGTTCTTGCCCTTGGAAATATAGGAAATAAGGTTTCATAAAGAGCCGAAATGCGGCAATTTAAAGGCTTGGGTAGCGTTTAATAGGATGGCCATGATGGAACCGGGGAAGTGTAGGCTCGAGCGGAAACGCGGACAGGTGATGGTGGAGTACGTGATGGTACTGCTATCCGTCATTCTAATGTATTTTATGCTGAATCTTTTTTTGAATGGTTTCAAGGCCTATGGTGGACGAGCACTGGATCTAATACTGTGGAGATATCCGTAATGAATCCGGGGCGGGAAAAGCTGATAAGGAGGTAGTTGATGAAGTCGATCAAGAGAAAAGAAGGGCAGGCCATGGTGGAGTATTTGATCATCGTGGCGGTTATTGCCATTGCGGCATTCGTGGTGTTTGGGATCTTCGGTGATGTAATCCGGCAGAAGATGTCGGGTGCTATCAGTACGCTGGATTCGGGCGATAATGCCGACCGGGCTCAAGAGAATGCCGAAGAACGTTCTGCCGACTTTCTAAAGAATCTCGATGCGGAAGGCAACGCCGACTAGCTGGAGCTGCCCGATCATGAATTCCAGCCGGAAAAGAAGCGAGGGTGCTGTTCTCGTGGAATCTTGCATAGTCATTATTCTGCTGTGCCTGATTCTTTTCGGTATTCTTCAGGTATCCATCGTCACGGCCGCTTATGACGTGAACCTCTATGCCGCCTCGTGCGCCGCTCGCAGCGCTGCCGTCGGATATGCCGATAATGATGCTGACAGCATGGTCAACAAGGTCCTGCACGTTGCCGCGTTGCCAGCCTTGGGGCCAAAGCCCGATATGAGCATATCTGCCGAGCGGTATGTTGCAAAGAGCTATCTGATAACGGATCAGGGCAAAGAAGTACTGAATTATGTGCCGGACGAGTATTGGGATTCGCTTCCTGATCCGGTTCTGGTCCAGCGGTCAGGAGGCATGGTGATGGTTACGCTGGACAAGAGCTATCCGTTATCCATTCCCTTTGTTCGTGCATTCTATCCCGGCGATGAAGTGGAGCTTTTTCCCGACGACCTGCAAATCAGAATGCTGGACCATGCTGAGCTGTATTTCGAGAACTGACCCCGATGACGAATCCAACCCCAACAAAAATGGAACAGACCCGTCGGCTCCGCTCAGGGCAGGCAATGCTCTTCATGATTTTGGTGTTGCTGGTCTGCTCGTTTGTGGTGGTGTGGAATTTTGACCTGCATCGCGCGGTAATCCTTAAAATGAAGGTTCAGGATGCGGGGGATGCGGCCGCATTGGCTGCCGCGCGGTGGCAGGGTATACAGCTCAACACCCTCGGCGAGCTGAATCTGATTCAGGCCGTGCTTTTAACCGACTATGTGGATAGAAGCCGGGCTCCCGACGAAGTGGCCAGCGAGCTGAATGTGATCCGGGATCTGCGTACGCGTGTGAACTGGAGCGGATCGATTGTTTCCTTTGCGGCGGCTCAGCAGGCGGCCTTCAACAACGGGGTTTATGCCAACCCCGGCTATCAGACGATGCTCAACGAGTGGTATTACGAGTATGGGATTTATATTACCCAGCCGGAATGGGCCGTTGAATTTGTCGAGTTTTTCAAGTCGGTCATCGACAACGGTGTAGCGGTGATGACGCTGCGGCCCTTTTCCACCGACTATCATATCTTGTCCGATCGGGATTTTTATGAAGCCATTCGGTTGGCGTATTATGAGAATGATTGGAGTCTTTTTCTGCTGGATTCCGATTTCAGGGAGGTTTTGGAATCCTATTCCGGGCCACAGAGCACCTTCGACGACCTTCCCCCGGGCTGGGGGAACCCGCTCCTTCCATTCCCGTACGTGCGGGATAATACTTTTGGTGCGATCAGTAGTACGAATATTGCGAATTTCGTTGATTTTCCGGGGAAAGCGGATGATCTGGAATACTGGGTGGATACCTTTTCCGGGATGAATGAGTTGTTCGGCGAGATCAGGACCGATGACATACAGGGGATTAGCTGGGTGTATACGGACTGGGGTTATCCCCTAGCTCCCGTTTACTGGGCCACCTATCGGGATGAGTGGACTTGGTCGTGGCAGAGCTACCTTGATGAGGCGGAACTTTCTCCTCATTACCGGGGAGGGGTTCTGAGTGAATATGACTATTTGGCGGGGCAGACGATTTTCCGGATGGAAGCCGACTTTGTATCGCAGTTCGGGAAGGACATGTACAACATGCGTGACCGCTCTCAGCACATGGAGTGGAGTTCCGCCGCCAAGGTGTTTGGCGATCTGAATGGCAGGGTGCCCAGCTATTTCGGACTGATTCTCCCGGCTTTTAACAAGGTGCGGTTGGTGCCTGTTCCTCCATCGGCGGAGCCGATTTATCCCAAGGGGATTGCCCCTTACCCGGGGAGTTCCGGTTATTTGGGAGAAGGGCTCGGTGCATTGGACCCCGACGGGGATGGCGAGGCGGAGGTTGGAGGCTGGCATGGCCAGATGTTGATTTATCTGGATGATGAAGAGTTCCGGGAACGGGGGCTGGAGTGGTTGGCGGAACACGGAGGGGGGAACAATCCATACGGCCTTGATCCGATAGATGTGGACGACAAGCAAAAGGGGCCGCCCTATGGGCATTAAGCACCCATGAGAAAACAGATTACAGCAAAGGGTGCGTTGCAATGCGTCCGCCTTCACCGCCGTTTCGGCGGACAGGCAGGGCAGTCAATGGTTGAGTTCCTAGTTGGCCTTGTGGGTGTTGCCGTGCTGGCCGCGATGCTGGTGCAGATCAATCTAATCAGTGCCGGAAGTCGTGATCCCGACAACCCGGTCCTTGGGCATACGCGCATGGTTATCGAGCAACGCAACACAATGGCGAGAATGCTGGCAGAGAATACCGGATCGGCCTTTGATGCCGAATACATATCGACTTGGGATCCGGGCCCTGATGACCATGAGAACACGGTCGATGATGTGTCGGTTTCGGGAAACAGCGGTTTGTTCCTGAATACGATGGATGCCGCCGTGGGCATCTCGGGAAGTTCCGCGGGGGGCATGGGGCTGATGGAGCTGCTTACGCTCGATGGCCAACGGTTTCCGGAAAATTCGTTCATGCGGTTCAGTGGGGGGTCTTCCGGGCAGATGGGCGATGCGTTCGGCATATTCCGCGTCGTAGGGCAAACCAGTATTTCAAATGAGCTAGCTGTGCAAAAGCTGGTCGGTGCGTCGGAGTCGCTGTTGCTGGAGCATGAAATCTACATGCCGCAGATTAACGGGATTGATGGCGCAAGCGGGGTGGAGTTGTACTGATGCGGCCTTTTCGGACAGATCGAATGCGTGCCATAGCGGTTTTGTTTTTGTTTTTCGTGTGCCTCGGTGCCGGGGCATCGGTTTTCAGGATGGTGGGGCGCCACTGGAGCGGTTGGGTGCCGACCGGCCGGTTGCCGTGGGACAAGGCCTACGAAACGGGAATGGTGGTGAACGGAAAGCGCGTGGATCTGCATGTCTTTACCACACGCTACACCGAGCCGGTCGCCGCGCAGCTCAAGGAGGTGCTGGTGTCCATCGGTGCCGAGATTGGGCCGCAATCCACCGGCCTGAACGGTGTGGCCACCCTCGACGGTTGCGAAGTGAGGTATGTGGTTTCCTCGCCTCCGTCCGAGCCTCGCCATTTGATTTTCCTTTCCTACACCGATCCCAACGGCGCGGTCCGACAGGAGTTTCCCCTGCGCCTCTACCCCAACGGCGAGGTGCTATCGACGGTGTCGGATCTCAACACCGGTGCCGAGCATGTTACCCTCCGAACGATGGATTCCGCGACGCAGGTGCATGAATTCT
>JBNLGU010000043.1:0-23282 GCA_050306215.1 Pontiella sp. | reverse complement strand
GCCTTCAGGTATTCCTCGTCGCGCCCCAGCAGGAACGAATTCCAATCCTTGGGGAACAGGTCGTTGATGAAGAGCAGGTCGCCCGTGCCCCAGGTGAGGATTTGGCGTCCCACCTTCACGTCCACGATGTCGACCGGCGTAAACAGGATATTGAACTCCCGCAGGTCGATGAATCCATCACCGTTTTCCAGATCCACCTTTTCGATGTCGTCGACCAGATCGTCATAAACCAGATCCGCCCGGGCTTGGAGCGTGGCATGTTCGAGATAGGTGAGCGAATCGAGCTGGAGCCGTGCTTCTGTCAGGCTGCGGTCGTCCTCGTGCGGGTCGTTTTGCGTACGCACACCGGCGCGACCGTCGACGAAGCCGTGGAGTTCGGTGTCGAGAGCGAAACTTGAAACGGGAACGAGGCCGATCAATAGGGATTTAAACACTCGCTTCGCTAAAGGACGCAAAGAGCGCGAAGCTCGGAATGCGGTTTTGTTTTCGGTTTTCATTTCTTCTAGCCTTCGTATTCTTCCTGTCTTCGTGGTTACATTCTATCGCGTGACTTCACGCGGTGGGCGACGGAGGAAGCGTTCGGTGAAGATGTTTTCTTTAAGGCCAATGTTGTATTCGACATTGGTGAATTTGTTGACCGTAGAGCCGCCGGTGTTGAGGTCCTTCACGACGGATTCGGTCACGGTCGGGAAGCCTTGGATGGTCTCGACCTTGGTGGCTTCGACGGTGCGGTAGAGCTTGCCGTTCTTATCGTAGTATTCGGCCAGGCGCGGCAGGAAGGTATCCTTGTCGATCTTGACGGTGTAGTAGGAGAACTCCACGTCGTCGGGTTGCTTCGGAACGTTCTTGATCACGTACTGCGTGTCGGTGGTGTCCACCAGCTCGTGCGTGTCTTCGTTCAGGTTGCGGCCGGAGACATCCTCGTAGACAAAGTCGGAGCCGACGAATGAGGTGCGCTTGTCGCCGGGGGCGATCTCGCGTTTGAGGTTGAGCGCCGGCAGCCACATCCAGCGGCTGTCGTTGCCGTCCACGTTTTTCCAGACGAGAAACACCTGCTTGTAAAGATCGGCCGGTTCCTTGAAATAGACGTAGAACTTTTGGTTTCCGCCATCCGTGTCCATGCGCAGTATGTTAAAGGCCCGTGTGCGGGTTGATCCGCTCTTGTCGATGATGGTCATCTCGACATCGGCCCGGCCGTCGTCGCCGGCGTAGTAGGCGGCCTGGTTGGCTTTGTTCACGACTTCGTTGGCCGATATTTCTGCATACGCTCCGACGGTAAATGCAACTGTTGCCAACGTTGTAATGATTTTTTTCATGATGATACCTCCATTTTTCTAGCCACGGATCAATACAGATGAACTCGGATTAATCTGTGTTTATCCGTGTTCTTCCGTGGCTTCATTTTTCTTAAACAACCATTTCTGCAATCCGGTGATCAGTGCGGCGAGGATGAACAGTGTGGCGATCCAAGATGCCGCCATGATCGTTGCCAAAAAAAGCCGACCGTCTTGTAGGGCACCAGCGGGGCAAACAGCAGCGGCGTGAAACCGATGGAAATGATGATCGCATTGCGGCTGATGGCCATGGCCGGCTCCTGGAACATATGCCAGATGGCGTCCTTCCAACTTCCAAACTTTTTCGTCAGTTCGCGGGCGCGCTCCAGGAAGTGGATGGCGAAATCAACACTCAGGCCCAGCGTCAGCGAGGAAAGCACGGCCACCGGCATATCGTAATCCTTGCCGACGAGGCCGATCAAACCATAGATGAAGGTGATGGTCACGCTGAGCGGAATCATCGCGAGGATGCCGTAGAGCGGCGACCGGAACAGCACCATCATCATGATGAGTACGACCACGAAACTACTCAGTAGCGAATACAGCATGCCCTTTACCATTTTCTGCTGCCAGACGACATTCAGATAGGTCAATCCCGCCCATTCGGCATCCAGTTCAACCGGTGCGGGGTTGTTAGCCATCCATGTTTCGACGGCATCCACAACGTCCTGCATATCGGTATTGTCGCCGCTCTTGAGCTGGACCCAGAGGTTGACCTCTCCGTAGTCCTTGGTGATGAGGTGGAACAGGCTATCCTTCTTCTTCATGCCTTCGAGCTGGATGAAGACCTGACCCACGGCCGAGGGATTGGGCGGAATGCTGTAGAAGGCATCGTTTCGCTCCGCCGTCGCTTCGGCATCAAAGTTTAATTCATAGTTGGCCTTCTTGAGCGCATCGACGGCCGAGCTGGTTTTTCCGACCTTATCGACCGAGGCGAGAAATTGTTGCAAGCTGGCCACGTAGGCAAGCATTTCGGGTTTCTTGAACGGCGGGGCATTGGCGTCGGCCTTGGCTTCGAACAGGAAGTCGCGGAAGGAGAGGGCGGTTTGGTTGTCGCATACGCCCAGTGCGAATTCCTGAAGTGTTTCTCCTGAAGACGGATGGGATGGATCGGACAGATAGGATTCGATCTGTTCGGTCAGAAAGGCCCTCGATTTTTCGTCTCCGACATTCTGGATTGCTTCGAGGATCGCATTTTTAGTCAGGTTGGCGGGATCAAGATAGTTGATCGCATCGCCGAGGGCGTTCCATGCGCCGCTGGTCTGTTCGTCGAGTTGCGTTGCGAAATCGACGAGATCCGCAAAGCACCGTTCTTCGTCGAAGGGCTTGCCCGATGCAACCTCGGCCGCGGTCTGGTCGAGACGGGCGAGAAGTTGTTGCGAGGCGTCGGGCAGGATGTTTCCGAAGCGTTCGATGGCGGCCTGGCGCATCATTTCAACGCGTTGCGCGCAGGTGGGGGCCTGGATCTGTTCCGGCTTGAGCGTCAGGTAGGCGGTGTAGGTGCCGCCGAAGTGGTTGTTCAGGACGCGGTCGGCCACGCGGATGCGGTGGTTTTGCGTAAACCATTTGACGGGATTGTCGTTGACCCGGATCCGGGAGATGCCGTAGCCGGAAACCGCAATCACAACCGAGGTCAGTACGAGAATAAGCTTCCAGTGGTTGTAGGATACGCGTCCGAGCCGGCCAAGCGAGCGGCCCAGCAAGCCGAAATCGTGTTCTTCGGCTTCCGGCTTTAGCTGGTCGAGCATTTTGGTGCGCACAAAGAGCATGATGTAGGCGGGGACAAACGTCATGGTGAGTACCCAGGCCAGACCAACGCCAAAAGCGACATGCAGGCCAAAGACGCGGACCGGTGGGATCGGCGTGGTGGCTAGCGAGGCGAATCCGGCGATGGTGGTGAGCGAGGTATAGAGCATGGGCATGAACAGATGCCCGATCACGCTCCGGATGGTGTCGGCCTTGTTGCGGTATTTCGGATAGGAGTCGAAGAACTCGCTGAGGATGTGCACCGAATCGGCGACGGAGATCGGCATAAGGAAGATCGCAATCATCGAGCTCATGATGTGCACGTCGAATCCAAGGCCAATCAGCAATCCCATGGTGGCCACTACGCTGATGATGGCTACGATCATCGGCGCGATAACCAGGGAGAGCCGCCGGAAAAAGAACAGCAACAACAGGAAGATCGCGAGGCCGGCCATGGGGGCGGAGGAGGCCATCTGCACCAGCATTTCCACGCCAAAGGTGTCCTGCGCCACCGGCTGGCCGGTAATGTATACCTGATCGGCCGGACCCCAGTCGGCGGTTAGGTTTTCGATCAGGTTGGCGACGTTGTAGGAATAGGTTTTGGCGGTGATCGGAATGTATAGGGCAATGGCTTTTCCATCTTGTGCAACAAGGGTGTCCTTGTAGAGCGGATTGTCCATGGCATCTTTGCGGATGGCCAACGCTTCCTCGCGGGTCTTGGGCGGTTCCTCCATGAGATATTCGATGGCCAGTTGCCCGCGGTCGGCCTGCTTAATGTTGTCGACGACGCTGGGGCTAATGATTTCCGTGGCAATGATGGCCGACTTGCCGTCTTCATCAAACAGGCGGTTTACGTCGTTGCCAAACACCTTGGCCAGGGCGCGCTCCCAGCCGCTGTCGGATTCAAGTTCGGGAGCGTAGGGTTCGCCGTTGCGGATAACCTCCGGTTTGCCGTCCGCGTTTTGACGCAGGCTAATGAGTTCCTTCGTTAGTCCATCGATCCGGTCCAGGGTGTCCACATTGAAGATGCCGTCGGGGCTGACTTCGTTGACGATTCCCACGATGACAAAGTCGTAGAGGTTGTAGCGGGCTTTGACCTGGTTGTGGAAGACGCGGATGTACTCGTTTTTTGCGAGCATGTTTTCCGGGTCGTTGTCGAATTTGACCTTCGGGAACTGCGCACCGAATAGTATCACCATAATCAAACTGGCGGCCATGATGATCCAGGGAAACCGAATACTGAGAGATGTCATCTTGAGTCGTTTCATTTTTACCTCGTATTCTTCAGGCATGCCGCTGCGCGACAGCTAAATCCTTATGAATATATACGCATAATGTCTAGGTGTTTTTGTTGCAGCAATTGCAGATACAGTTGAGCAATGCAATGGGGCGCCGGTCCGCTATGGAGTACCAGACGGCTTTACCGCGACGCTCCGATTGAATCAGGCCGCTACGTCGCATGTGATTCAGGTGCTGCGAAGTAGCCGACTGGGCAATCTCAAGGTAGTCGGTTATGTCACATACCGGGAGTTCGCCGGCCGTGTTGAGCAGATCGACGATACGCAACCGAACCGGATGAGCCAGAATACGCAGCATCTCCGCAGCTCCGGAAACCGATCCGGCGTCCAGATTTTCCAGGGCACAATGTAGTCCAGTAGCGTTCATGTGCATAAACATATTCAGATATGTTGATATGTCAATGAATTAAAATATGAAAAATTTATAATATTAGTATGTGGGTGTAGTTCGTTTATTTGCGTGATTCCCGGATTGGGATGTGACGAACGGGGGATTCCCTGTGTATGCCCTAAGGAAGAGCCATATGGATGAACAGACAGACCAGGAACTGGTAAGCGCCTGCCTTGCAGGCAACCGCGCGGCGTTTGCTGCCTTGGTGGAGCGCTATCAGAATTCAGTTTACGGACTGGCGGTGAGTATGACGCACAACCATGCAGATGCAGCGGATATGGCCCAGGATGCGTTTGTGAGGGCCTTTACGAAACTGCATCAGTATAAACCGGAGTACAGTTTCCGGTCGTGGCTGTTGCGCATCTGCGCCAACCAGACCAAAAACCTGTTCCGGAAGAGAGCCAGCCGACAGCAGCTCGAGGATGTCTATCAGCTCGAGTCGGACATTCGACGGTCGAACGGGGATGCCGACTATCATGAGCTTGATCAGGCCATGAGCCGGCTGCCGTCCAACCTATGTGCGCCATTGCGGCTGAAGTATATGGAGGGGATGGCCTACGATGAAATTGCCGAGGTTCTGGGAATTGGCGTGAGTGCGGCTAAAATGCGCGTGCTGCGAGCACGCAATCAACTGGCGGAGATGCTCGGTTATGAAAAAGCATAATGATTTGATCAATAAACTCGAAGCCCACGAGACGCATGCTCCGGAAGGTTTCGTGGAAGAGGTAATGGATGCCCTGCCAGCCTGGCGCAAGTGCAAGGCTCCTAGGCGGTATCGGAGTTGGCTTTTGCCGGCGCTTGTTGGCGCTGCATCCATGCTGGTTGTCATGTTTGGTCTGGACCATCTGCGATCTGAAACAGCCGATGGGGTCGATTCAGGGTACGTCATGTTTCACTTCGAGCTGCATGCGCCGGGAGCGGATCAGGTTGAACTGCTGGGAACGTTCAACGACTGGAAAATGGGCGATATCGTTTTGAACGGTCCCGATGCATCCGGTCACTGGACGGCAACGGTTGAGCTTCCCGAAGGCCGCCATGAATACATATTTCTGGTGGATGGCGAGCGTTGGATTGCGGATCCGGCGGCAGCCACATTGCGGTCTGATGGTTTTGGAAACGTAAATGCAGTAATACAGGTTTATGATGAGAACAATGTTTAAACAGTGGGTTGCAACAGCCTTTCTTGCAGGAGCGCTGGTGGGTGCCTGTACTGCAACTCCGGCTGATGACAGCTGGCAGGCCCTGCGCGAAACGTGCATGCGCCGGGGGTGTTCCGAGGCGCAGATGGAATCTGTGCTGAACGCCTGCCGTGTGCGCCGGTTGAGCGCGGCTGAAGCCGGCCGGCTGATGATTCCGGTTACCTCCGCAACGACAGAGTCCCTGCCGGCAGACTGTCTTTTCGCGCGTATCGAGGAAGGTCTGGCCAAGAATGTTGATGTGGACCGAATTGAGTCTGCGGTTCAGAGACGGCTGGAGTGCCTGCGTACGGCCCAACAGATTTTTTCCGATCTCAAGCCGCGCGGGAATGGCCACGGCCCGATGGGCGGACCGCCCCGTTTGATCGGAAATATGGCGCTGGCGTTGGAAAGCGGAGTGGATCCCGAAGTACTCTCCTCGGTCTTTGGTCATAAGGGCCCCATGCGTTACGGTCGGCTGGCGCATATTATTGATGCTGCGGAGTCGCTCCATCTGGCGGGCCTGGATTCCGATCAGCTGCGGCGTGTGATGAACGATTTTCTGGAGCGTAACATGAACCGGCAGGAAATGTGCCGCGTCGTAAAAGTTCTCCAGAAAGGTTTGGGAGCGGGTAAGCCCTTTGAGGACCTTTATGTTTCCATGTGGAGCGTTGACGAGATCCGTGAAAAAGAATGATTTAAATGTGACCGTTCCCCGCCGGTGTTTGTATGGCTGTTAGAACGGGGAAATAAATAAAGGAGACCCACAATGAAAGTTAAAAAAATCGTATTCGCCTTCGCAGTAGCAACCATGTTCCTGGCAGCCAGTGCCATGGCCGGCAACGGTAAAGGCGCATGTGGCGGCTCAGGAGAAGGACAAGGTAACGGCAAGTGCGAACAGGCTAAGGACTGCACGCAGGATAAAGCCTGCGACGGCACCGGTTCCGGCAAACAGGCCCGCAAAGGCTCAGGAAACGATTCTGGCGATAAAAACCAGAAACGCGACGGTAGCTGCTCCGAATAAGGTGATTTGCGATAAGGATCCAAAAAAGAGGACCTCGCCGGGTCCTCTTTTTGTTTTGTCGGAAATGAAAGCCGCTCTATGCAGGATGTTTTACTTCAATGATGCTGCCTTCGAATTCGACTACCTGGCCCGGCCGGATCTTGCAGCGCTTGCGGGTTTCCAGCTGGCCGTCCACCTGGACCAGTCCTTGGGCGACGACTTCCTTGCCTTCGCCGCCGGACATTACGAGGTTGGCGGCCTTGAGCAGGCTGCACAGCTCGATATATTCATCTCGTAGCTTGAATTCCATGATTACTTGGCCGCGGCTTCCTTGCGCATTTGCTGAACCAGCTGCAGATCCTTGTAGGGGGCGCGCCGGCGGTGGTAGAGCGCATCGATTTTTTCTTCCAAGCCGGCCCAATCCTCGTCCGTCGGCGGGGTATCGTAGTCCCATTGCTCTTCGTCGGAACGCTTGAATTGCCAGTTGATCTTGCCGTGGCCGGGAAACTTTACACGCACCTTGCGCTTAACGCCGTCTTCGAGTTTCTCGACCCATTCTATGTCTCGTTTCACGGAACAACCCCATTTCCTGTCATTGGAAAATCGCCGTATCCTTCCAATGCATGGACCGGAGCGGCTTATTTCGGATAGAACCAGCGCCCGGCCGTGCCGCAGATGATGCAGACGCCGGCAATGATGATGCCGACCAGAGGAAAAAGCATTCGCTGCTGTTCGACGTTTACGTCTGCATCGGCTTGTTTGCCAAGCATGAAGTAAAGCACGCCGGTAACCACCAAGGAAATAATGGCGACCCACCAGAGAAGCGCACTCGGATTAAATGGACCTTTTTTTGATTTCATACGTAGATCAAGATGTAAGTCCAGAAGCGAGCCGGAATCAAGGAGAAAGGAGGAGTATGTTGTCTTCCTTGACCCAGCCGGTTTTTCCGTCGTATTCGACCTCGCTCCATCCTTTCGGATCGGTGTTTCGTTGCCGGACCAAGGCGCCTAGGGGCAGTTTGTAGTAGGCGGTGCCGCCTGCCACGGGAGCATAGAGCGCCGTAACTCCAGCGTGGACCACCACGGCCTCCGGATGCTGCTGGTAGCGAAGCCAATGCCACCATCCTCCGGCCGAGACCAACAGGGCGGCAACGGGAAGCAGGCAGAGCTTCAGCACGGCCCGGCGCGCCTTGCGCAGGAGGAGCGCCATCAGCAAGAGTCCGCAGAGGGGCAGATAGCCGGCGATGGCCATGTATTCCCATTCAGCCTTGGATAGCGAAGAAAACAGCCGGGTGATGACCGAAGGGGCCGGTTCAACCGCGCCGGCGGCATTGAGCGCAAAGTGGAGGTTGGCATTGATGTCCGGATCGCGCGGGGCCGTATACCATGCCTTGCGGTAGTGCCAGATCGCGGTAGGCAGGTCGCCCTTCTTGAAGCAGGCGTTGGCCAGGTTGTAATGCACTTCCGCATTCACCACACCATTGCTCAGCATGGATTCATACCATTCCGCGGCTTCGGCATACTGGCCGCTGTCGTAGGCGGTCCGGGCCTGCTGGAATTCTTCGTCGAAGGTATGCGCATTCAATGCACCGGCGAGGGATATCATCAGGATGAGGAGCAACGGCTTCATAGCTTCATCCTTTCACATTTCCGGAAGGTCTCGACCATGGTGCGCAGCAGTTGTTGCATTTCTTCCGGCGAGTCCGCCGCCCCCTGCACCGCGTAGCGGCGTTGTTCCATCGTCCCGAAGAGGCCTTGCAGTGTTTCGGCTTCGGTCGGGATGCGGGACTGGACGGATTGCAAGGTAACCTGGCCGGGCGCGAGGTTGAGTTTGTGCCCGAAATATTCCGTCAGCGCGGTCCACATGGCTTCGTTGAATGCGGCCGTATCCTTTTTCTTGATGGCCTGCTCCGCCCGATGGACATTGCGCCGCGCCGCCTTGGGGGCTTCCTGCCGGCGGGCGAGGGCCACATCGTTGGCCAGCCGGTTCCGCTTTGTGGTGACCAAGGCCGTCATCGCCAGCAACAGGGCCGGAACCACCACCGCAATGCGGAAGGCCGGCGTGCGGTGGAAAGCGATATCCGCATCGGTTGTCCAGCGGGACGGCTTGGGTTTCAGGTAGGCGATGTCGTGGCCCAGCACCTTGGTTTCCTGCTGCGCCGTTGTAGGCACGGACATTATGACCTGGGCCGCTTGCCGGGGCGCGGGTTCCACGGTGATCGGGAAGGGTCCTTTCGTGATGGTGCGGAAGTCGGCGGTCTGGGTGTTGAAATAGGAAAACGAGACGGGCGGGATTTCCTTGATGGAATCGGAGGTTGGGATGACCACCTGTTCAAACAGCATCTCGTTCGGGTTTTCGGTGGGAACCACGCGGGTGTCGTAGCGCTTGAAGCCGGGCGTTTCGGCCATCGACGGAGGCGTGGTCTTCTTTAGGTTGCCCGCGCCGGTGATGCGCATCTTGAGAGTGACCGGGTCGCCGGCCTTGATGGTGGTAGGGCTCGCGGTTACCCCGAAATCCATCACTCCTACACTGCCGCCGAAGGACGCCGGGCGACCCTCGGTGGGAATGGGTTTTACGTGTACGTTCAGCGTGTTGCAGTCCAGTGTAATCAGACGGGATTCCTGTCGCCCGAAAAAGTCTCCGAAAAATGGATCGTCCATTCCGAAGGGGCGCCGTTGCTGGCGGGGGATCACCAGCGGAACCTGAACCTGGGGATTGAAGGACAGGGTGCCCGGCGTCAGTGCCTTGGCCGTCGCATGGAACCGGTAGACATTGTAGATGGCCCCGTTCCGTTGCTCCCGGCTTCGTCCTTCGGCCTGCCAATTGAGTTCTCCGTCCAGCCCGCTTTCCGGCAACCCGCCCTGAACGCCGAACTGTTCGACAATCTGCCGTCCATCCCGCACGTAGACCTTCAGCTCCAGATCAAAGGGCTCATGGACGTAGGGTGCGTCGCGCAGGGTCGAGATTTCCGAAAACAGCAACTGCGACAGTTGCTGGGCCTCCGCGTCGTCTTCGGGCTTGATGACGCGCAACCTGGAGGAAAGGGTCTTTTCCCCGCCCTTGTATTTAATCTTGACCGGACCAACCGTGTAGTCGCCCACCTTGGTCGGGGTGACGACGTAGGTATGGACGACATGCGCCGATGCATGGCCGTTGATAAGGTTGTACTGCGTTTGCTTGCCTTGGTAGCGGATTTCAAGTCCGTCGATGTCGGGCAGGTCTGCGGTATCACCTTTGGTGTCGATAAACTCGATTTTCAGCACGGCGCGGTCGAGAAGGCTGATCAGGTCCGGTTCGATGGTCATGCGTACGTCGCCGGCGAAAACGCCCGTTCCGACCAACAATATGCCGGCGGCAATAATCAGCTGTCTTAATCTCCTATGCATCGTACCACACTAGTTGGGTTACCAATCCTTGTCGACCTTGATTGGTCGCACTACGGGTCGCAGTTGGAGGCGCTCGTTCTTTTCCTCCTGCTTCATGGCGTCCATGATCCGCTTGGCTTCTTCCGGGCTCATTTGCTTTGGTTGACCCGCTTGTTGCTGCTCCGGTTGCTCTTGTTCGTTTTGCGGGTTCCGATCCTGCTCGTTCCGGGTATCCTGTTGCTCTTTGTTTTGTTCGTCCTGTGGTTGCTGGTCTTGCTGGTCCTGCTCTTGATCCTGCTGGTTTTCCTGGTTCTGTTGCTGATCCTGGTTTTGCTGATCCTGTTTGTTCTGTTGCTGATTCTGCTTTTGTTGCTGGTCTTGATTCTGCTGGTCCTGCTGTTGCTGTTCGATCAGTGCCTTCAGCCGTTTAAGCTTGGGATCGTTGGGGTAGATGCTCAAGCCCTGCGCAACCAGGTTGCTGGCGGTTGTGGAGTCCCCGTGAATATACATGCTGGCGGCCGGATGGAAATAGGTCCCATCCACTTCGGTCGTGTCGGCCATCGCCGCACTGGACAACGCCAGCAGAATTAAAATGGTTGCAGTCGACTTCATTTCACAATGTTCAGGTCCGAGAGTTCCTTGATGATTTTCAGCACGTCCTGGTTCTTCTGGATCGTCTCGTCGTAGTTCTTCTTCAAGTCCGGCTTGATATCAAATGCATATTTCCGTTCATCACTCTCCTTGCCCAGCCGTTCCGCGGCGAGGGCATACTGATATTCCTCGATCTGCTTCAGTGCGGTGGCCAGATCCTGCTCGGCTTCCGCCACGGCCCGTTGCAGCATCTCCAACCGTTCCTTGATCTTGGGGAGATATTGTTGCGACTCTGCGTTGGTTGGATCAACGTTCGCGAGAATATGTTCAAACTGCTTTTGGGCCCTGCGATAGTCGGCTTGCGCCTCCCTGGCCTTGTATTGGGATAGGAGGGATTCCGCCTCGTCGAAATAGTGTTGGCCCAGATTGAACTCCAGCTTGAGCCGCAACTGCTGGGCACGTTCGAAATTCTGTTTGGCCGCCAGGTCATCGGGATTCAGCAGGATGGCCTTCTCATACATGTCCATCGCCTGGAAGGTGCACTCTATGGCCATGCTGATCTGGTCGTTGCCTTTGAGCGTGGTGGTGCGTGCCAGCAACGCATTGCCCCGGTTGAAGTAGGCGTGTTCCTGAAGCTGCAGGTCCGTGCTGCGCAATGCTTCGTTGAAATGCTCTTCCGCCTTCTCGAAGTCGCCTTGGCGGTAGTAGGCGTTGCCCAGGTTGTAGTTGCCGATGTCCGGAAACTCCAATGCTGTTTTTTCAAAGAATGCAACCGCGTTGGTATAGTCGCCCGCCTTGTAGGCCTTGAGTCCCTTGCGCATGGCCGAGCGCGGCGTTTCCTCCGCATGGGCAATCGAGGCGGACAGCAGCCACAGGGCTGCTCCGATCAACGCGGATGTCCGTTTTATACCTCTGTACAGTTCCTTGTTCATCCGTTGTTAACCCTCCGGTTGTATGGCCGAATGGTGGATTCTACGACGATTAAAAGGATCGATGCGCCCAGGAACCATTGGAACCGTTCGGTCCAGATCTTGGACATGCGCTCTTCGTTTTCGGAGCGCTTCAGTTGCGACAAGCCCTGTTCGTAGACCCGCTCCAAGCCAAAGTCTCCCGGTGCGGAACGGACGTAGAACCCGCCGGTTTCCGCCGCAATGCGTTCAAGGATTTCCTCGTTGAGCGCGCTCTTGACCACGTTGCCGTTCTTGTCTTTCACGAAGCCATCCGATGTTTGGATCGGTTCACCCTGCTTGGTGCCGACGCCGATCGTGAAGACCCGGATTCCTTCCTCCTTCAAGCGGGGCACCAGGGACAGCGGGTCTCCAGTATGCCCTTCGCCGTCGGAGATCAGGATGACCACCTTGTCGGCCGCGCCTTCTTCCGAATTTTCAAAGCTCTCGATCGCGGTATCCAAGGCTTCGTAGAAGTCGGTGCCGCCAACGGGCACGATGCCGGCGTAGACATCGTCGAGCATCATGGAAAAGGCCGCATAGTCGGCCGTGGCGGGACACTGGAGAAAGGCGCTTCCGGAAAAGGCGACGAGTCCGATCCGGTCGCCCCGCAGCTCCTTAAGCAAGTCGCTGATGCCCCACTTGGCCTGCTGCAGCCGGTTGGGTTTGATGTCCTGCGCCAGCATGCTCTTGGAAGTATCGAGTGCAACGATGACGCTCAATCCGCGCTGTTTGACCTTCTCCCATGTGAAGCCCCATTGCGGACGGGCCATGGCGATGAGCGAGAGGGCGATCGCCAGGATGCGCAGCGCGTTTCTGCGGCGTTGGCGGTTGGGTGCGTAGGTGGCCAGCACCGTCGGCCACAGCCCCTGTTCCGCAATGCGGGCCAACAGCTTGCCACGCCGCCGCAACAGCGTGCCCGTAAGCGCCAGCAGAGGAATCAGGGCCAGCAGCCAAAGCAATAGATCTGGATCATGCCATTTCATAGTACGCAGTCGTTAAGGCAACCTTCCGAGTTTCGTTAATCCTAATACCTGTTCCGTGGCCAGCAGCAGGATGCCGGCAACAATCCAACCCTTCGCGGTCTCTTGATAGCGGGTGTAGCTCTCCACTTCGATTTCCGTTTTTTCAAGCTGGTCAATCTGGCTGTAGACCTCGTCGAGGCGTTGGAGGTCGCGGGCGCGGTAGAAGGTTCCTCCGCTGATCCGGGCCACCTTCTTGAGGGTGTCCTCATCGATATCCTGTTCGCCCCCCGAGAATCCGCTCATTGCGCCGCCGGCTCCGACAGTATAGATCTTGATGCCGAATGCGGCGGCGGCGTTGGCGGCATCTTCCGGAGAAAGCGTGCCCCAGTTGTTTGCGCCATCTGTGAGCAGGATGATGATCTTGCTCTTGGCCTTGCTGTCGCGCAGGCGGTTGACGGCCGACGCGATCCCGTCGCCGACGGCGGTTTTTCTTCCATCAAGCATGCGCGTGTGCAATCCCTCCATGCGTTTAACGAGCCAGCCGTGGTCCAGCGTCAGCGGTGCGACGGCATAGGGAATGGTTGCGAAGCCCACCATGCCGATCCGGTCGTTGGGCCGCTTGCCAAGGAAGCGCTCGATCACGTTCTTGGATGCGTCCAGCCGGCTGATGCGGCGGTTCATCATGGCGCTTAGCATGTTGGGAGGGCGGTTGGATTCCTGTTTTTCCAGAGCCTCGGAAAGCGGTACGACGAAATCCTTTGTGTCCATCGAACCCGACAGGTCGAGCAGTAGAATGATATCCACGGCTTCGGTGCGAATGCGGCTATCGTCGAGCCCGCGTTGCGGCCGGGCCAACGCAACGATCAGACAGGCCAAGCCTGAGGCAAAGAGCAGGGGTAGCAAGGGCTGCAGCCGCATCCGCCAGGTCTTCGGTAGTTCCTTGAGTATCTCCGTGCTGCTGAACTGCATGGATTTCCGCCGCTCGAAAACATAGCGCAGCCAAACTGCCAGCGGAACCAGCAGCAGGAGCAACAGGAAAATGGGCGAGGCCAGATGCATCAGTTTTCTTCCGTTGGTTTGGGTTTGGTTTCCTCTATAAAACGTTGGGTTGTTCCGAAGGCGGCTTCCATCGTGTTGCGGTCGGCGCGGTTGCGCGCAAACTTGACCATGTCGGCCTGGCGCATGAAGTCCTGAAGGATGTTGCGCTGTGCGCCGGACAGTTCGGGCGACCGGCTCATTTCCTCGACGATTTCCTCGGTGGTTTCGTCTGGGGCATTGAGTTGGAAGCGGCCTTCGAGATAGCGCCGGAGAATCAACGACAGTTCGGTGTAGAAGGGCTCGCAATCATCCTGCTCCAGCAAGCCCTTGTTCCGTAAGGCTTGCAGCGCCTGCATGGCGACGACATCCGGCGGAATCGGCGGAGGTTCGGGGAACAGTTGATCCTTGTGTTTCCAAAGCTTGGAAGCCACTAAGCCAACGAGGAAGGCCAGCACGGCCGCGCCCCAAACAATCCACAGCCAGCGCGGCAGGCGGCCGGGTAGCTTTTTGACCGGTTTGATATCCGCTATTTCCGTGGCACCATCCGCAGCCAGCGAGGTTTCCACGTGCAGTGATACGCCGGGGAAATTGGTGGTGAATACCTGGTCGCCGAGCCGGCAGGTGATGGTGTTGGTCGAGACCACATGATCCCCTAACCGGAACGACGTGATGGAATAGCGGGTTTCGGATTGGTTCAGTCCATCTTCACGAGGGACGTTTTCCCAGTCGCGACCCAGCACGATGATATCTTTTTCCCTGCCGATCTCGGGAAGTTCAAGGGTCGCGTTGGTCGGGTAGTAGGCCGTCACGACCAGCTCGACCGGATCGCCGACACGAATGGTCTCGCGATCCACGGAATATTCCACCGTCAGCCGATCCTGCGGTAGCTGCTTTTGCTCCTCTTGGTTGCAGCCATAAAGGGAAATGGCGAGCAAGGGCAGTAGAATGTAGCGAGATTTGAGCATTTTTATTAACCGCAAAAGAACGCAAGGAACGCAAAGACGGGGGGTAGCAGGGTTGCAAATTTTGTTGTCGGATTCGGTTTTATGGTTCTGGCAAACTTTTGGATGAAAAACTTGTACGAGCCGAAATTGATGAGTAGTCCATGTTCCTTGCGGGCTCCCTTCAGGTAGTTAAGCAATTGCGCCTTGTGTTCATCATGAATGGATTTGCAGGCTTTTAGTTCGATGATGAGTTCGTCTTCAACCAGGAGGTCGGCGAAATATTCCCCGATCTCGCTCCCGTCTTCGTCGTGGATGATGAGTCGGTGCTGTTGTTCTACTTTCAATCCCGCTTTCCGAAGACGGTTGGCCAAGGCGTTTTCGTAAACCTTTTCTAGATATCCATTGCCATGGTATTGGTGGATCGCATAGGCCGTTTCTCGAACTTGATCGCATAGCTGCATCATTTTTTTCGTATCCATGCCGGTCTCCTTTTGCGTTCCTTGCGTTCTTTTGCGGTTAAAACTTATCTGCGTTGGGCGCGTTGGCGGAAGAATTTGATGAATTGCTTGTCGTAGGTTTCGCCGGCAAAAAGGCGTATGGTGTCGATGCCGGCCTTGCGGTGCAGGTCGTCGATGGCTTCGGCCCGGCGGGTCTGCTCAAGTGCAAGCATTTCGCGGACTTGGCGGCTGGAGGTGTCGACGAGGATTTCGTGTCCGGTTTCCGCGTCGCGCCATTGGATCAGTCCAACATCCGGCCAGGCCACTTCGCGTTTGTCGCCGATGACCACGCTGATAAAATCGTGTCGCCGGGCGGTCACCTTTAGCAACTGCGCATATTCGTCGCTGAACATAAAGTCGCTGATCAGGAAGGTGACGTTTTTTCGGGTGCTAACGTGATTCAGGTAGTTGAGCGCCGGCGCAATATTGGTTCCCTTGCCTTGCGGCTTGTGCGCGAGCATTTCGCGCACGAGGCGGAGTACGTGGCGGGTGCCTTTTTTCGGCGGGATGTATTTTTCGACGTTCTCGGCAAACAGGATGAGGCCAATACGGTCGTTGTTGCGGATGGCCGAGAACGCGAGCACGGCCGCCACCTCCGCCGCCAGGTCGCGCTTCATCTGCGCGCCGCTGCCGAAGAGGTTGGAGGCGCTGACGTCGACGACGAGCATGACGGTCATCTCTCGCTCTTCGACAAACTTTTTGATGTGCGGCGCTCCGGTGCGCGCCGTTACATTCCAGTCGATCGAGCGGATGTCGTCGCCGGGGACATACTCGCGCACTTCATCGAACTCCATTCCTCGGCCTTTGAAGGTGGAATGGTACTGCCCGGCAAACACGTCGTTGACGGCGTGCTTGGTGGTGATCTGGATCCGGCGGACCTTCTTCAGCAGCTCTTTGTGATCTGGTGTATTCATGTTTTATTAACCGCGAAAGAACGCAGAGATCGCAAAAAGGAATCGGCTCATATCTTTGCGTTCCTTGTATTCTCTAGCGGTGAATCTCTACGGAACCGGAATTTCGCTCAGGATTTTTTCGATCAGGTCTTCGCTGGTCAGCTCCTCGGCCTCGGCTTCGTAGGAGACGATGACGCGGTGGCGGAGCACGTCGGGGGCGATGGATTTGACATCCTGCGGGGTGACGTAGCCGCGGCCCTGCATGAAGGCGTGTGCGCGGGCGCCCATGGTCAGGAAGATCGTGGCGCGCGGGGAAGCGCCGTAGCGCAGGTAGTCCTTGATATCGAGGTTGTATTTCTCCGGCTCGCGCGTGGCGAAGACGATGGAAAGGATGTAGTCCTTGATCTTGTCGTCGATATAGATTTCGTCGACGATTTCGCGTGCCTTGATGATTTCGTCGGGATGCAGGACCGGATTGACCGGAATTTCGGTGACGGAGTGTGCCATGCGGTCGAGGATGCGACGCTCCTCCTCGATGGTGGGGTATCCCACCTTGAGCTTGAGCATGAAACGGTCGACCCGCGCTTCGGGCAGGGGATAGGTGCCTTCCTGCTCGATGGGGTTCTCGGTGGCCATCACCAAAAAGGGCTTAGGCAGTTTAAAGGTTTCATCGCCGATGGTGACCTGTTTTTCCTGCATGGCTTCGAGCAAGGCGCTCTGCACCTTGGCGGGGGCGCGATTGATTTCATCGGCGAGGATCACGTTGGCGAAAACGGGGCCTTTCTTGATGATGAAGTCGCCGTCTTTCTGGTTGTAGATCAGGGTGCCGATGAGGTCGGCGGGGAGCAGGTCGGGGGTAAACTGTATGCGCTGGAACGAGGTGTCGAGCGCTTGGGCCAGTGTGTTGATCGTGAGGGTCTTGGCCAACCCGGGAACACCTTCCAGCAAGACATGCCCGTTGGACAACATGCCGATGATCAAGCGATCGATGAGATATTCCTGGCCAACAATGACCTTTCCAATTTCAGACTTGAGGGTGGGAACGAACGCGCTTTGCTCGCGCACCTTTTGATTGATCACTTCAATGCCCGCCATACCATTCACTCCTTGTTTAAATTGATGCGTTTAATGACCGCCGGTTTTCGGGTGTGTTCAAAATTCATGTATTAATTTGTCGAAGGGCTTCGTAGAGGACAATGGACGCACAGTTGGAGAGGTTGAGCGAGCGAACGTGATCCAGCTGGATGGGAATATTGCAGACCCGGTCGGCGTACGTTTTGATGAGGGCATCGGGCAACCCAACCGTCTCGTTGCCGAAGACCAGAAAGTCGCCGGGCTGAAAAGCGACCTGATAAAAATTCTTCCGACCGGCGGTGCTGAAGAAAAATTTCCGGCCGTCTGGGTTCCGGTCGAGGAACGTCTCGAAGTCCGGCCAGGTATGCAGCTTCACCGATTCCCAATAATCGAGGCCGGCGCGGCGCAGCTGCTTTTCCGACAGGTCGAAGCCCAGCGGCTCGACGAGATGCAAGACGGTTCCGGTCGCCGCGCACAATCGTGAAATGTTCCCCGTGTTCGGCGGAATGGACGGTTCCACCAAAACAATGTTGAACGGAACGTCCGGCCACTGGAAATCCAGTTCAACGCGCCGTCGTTCCGCATGCCGCATCTGTTCATTCTTTTTCATAAACGATGCAGATTAACGACGGGCGCGGGGTGTGTGAATCGAAATCAGCTAAAAGCCGGCGGTGTAGGTGATGAAGCCGCCGATTCCCGTCATTTCCGCGCGGCCGCCGACATCGGTGAAGTCGATATGCGTCCAGGTGGTGCGTGCGCCGACCCCCAGCATGCCCCGGTCGTGGACGCGGAACTCGATTCCGGTGCGCGCATACGCACCGATGCCGAGATGCGATTCCGTTTCGGAGTCGCCGTCCGATCCATCGCTGTAGTCGCGGTCGACCCGGTAGCTGGCATACATGATCAACGGCCCCCCGCCGACATACGCCCGCACGTTCCGGTTGGGGTCCAGATAGACGTTGGCATAGGCGCCGCCGGCGAGATCGAACATCCACATGGAGGTTGAAACGCTGACATACAGGCCACTGCCGCCGGCTGAAAGATAGTTCAATTCATCGGCTTGGAACCCGAGCAGGAAGGAGGCTTCCAGCCCGCACTGTAAACGGTCGCCCAACGGCAGTGTATTCCACGCGCCGCCCAATTGGGGCAACAGGGAAAGGTCCGTTTCCTCCGCGGTTGCGCCGTCCGGCAAATTAAGCTTGAGATTGTCGTATTTAGCCACCCCAAGCAGGGCCGACACATAGTAGCCTTCGTCCCACGTGTCGTACTTGGATGCGTGGGCCATGGTTGCGTGGCCCCCCAGTACAACCAAAAAAATGCGTAAGGCAATCCAGATCAGCTTCATGTTCTCTCCTTTGCTGGCAGGAGGAGTATAGGAGAGGGACGTGTGCCGATCAACGGGTTTGTGATCAGCTTTTGATGGGGCGGTAGCGGATGCGGTGGGGCTGCCACTTGTCGCCTTTCTGCTGGCGCATGAACTCCTTGAAGGATTCATAGTTGCCCTCGTGCCAGATCACTTCATCGCCCTCGAAGGCGAGGATGTGGGTGGCGACGCGGTCGAGGAACCAGCGGTCGTGGCTGATCACGACGGCACAGCCGCCGAAGTCCATCAGACCCTCTTCGAGGGAGCGCAATGTGGCGACGTCGAGGTCGTTGGTGGGTTCGTCGAGCAGCAGCAGGTTGCCGCCGCGGCGCAGCAGCTTGGCGAGATGGACGCGGTTGCGTTCGCCGCCGGAAAGAACACCTACTTTTTTTTGCTGTTCGGATCCCTTGAAGTTGAAGCGGGCACAGTAGGCACGGCTGTTCATGTCGCGACCGCCGACTTCAATCGTCTCCTCGCCGCCGGAGATTTCCTCCCAGATGGTCTTGTTGGCGTCGAGATCGTCGCGCAGCTGGTCGACATAGGAGATGTCGACGCTGTCGCCGAGTTCGATGGCGCCGGAGGTGGGGGCCTCCTGTCCGGTAATCATCTTGAAGAGGGTGGTCTTGCCGGCGCCATTGCCGCCGATGATGCCGACAATGCCGCCGGGCGGCAGGTCGAAGTTGATGCCGTCGAACAGCAGGCGGTCGCCGAAGGCCTTCGAAACATCACGGGCCTGCACCACTTTTTGCCCGAGCCGTTTTCCGTGCGGGATCTGGATGGCGAGGTTGTCCTCGGCGGTGTCGAATTCCTGCGTGGCGAGTTCCTCATAGCGCTTGATGCGCGCCTTGTTCTTGGTCAGGCGGCTGGAGGCGTTCATGCGCACCCATTCAAGTTCCTGCTTGAGCAGCTTCTTTCGCGAAGCGTTGAGCTTCTGCGTCTGTTCGGCGATACGCTGCTTCTGTTCGAGCCATGCTTCATAGTTGCCCTTGTAGGGGAAGGCGCGGCCGGCATCGAGTTCGAGGATCCATTCGGTGACGTTGGAGAGGAAATAACGGTCGTGGGTGACGACGATCAGCGTACCGGTGAAGCGCTTGAGATGCTCTTCGAGCCATGCCACGGATTCTGCGTCGAGATGGTTGGTCGGTTCGTCGAGCAACAGCACGTCGGGATTCCGAAGCAACAGGCGACAGAGGGCGACGCGGCGCTTTTCGCCGCCGGAGAGGACGTCGACCGACTGCTCGCCTTCAGGCAGGCGCAGGGCGTCCATCGCCATTTCAACGTGGCGGTCGAGTTCCCAAAGGTTGTTGGCATCGATTTCGTCTTGGAGCTTGGCGACCTCGTTGTTGAGCTTGTCCGATTCCTCGTCGGAGATGTCGCCGCCCAGTAGCTCCCAGATTTCGTCGTAGCGGTCGAGTTTGGCTTGTTGCGCGGCCACGCCTTCCATCACCACTTCCTGCACCGTCTTGCCGGGGGAAAGCTGGGGCTCCTGTTCAAGGTAGCCGAGTTTCGTATTCTTGGCGATGATGCATTGGCCCATGAACTCGTCATCCAGACCGGCCATGATGCGCAACAGGCTGGACTTACCCGAGCCGTTGCCACCGATTACGCCGATGCGCGCGCCAAAAAAGAAAGATAGGTTGACGTCTTCGAGGATGGTTTTCGCGCCATGCTGCTTCGTCAGGTTTTCGAGGGTGTATACATATTCGCCAGCCATGGAAATCTCCTGATATAAAATCGGCCGTGGTTTTTACACGGCCGACCGGGAAACCGCAAGTGGGGGTTCGCTGATAATGTGAAACTGAAGGGGGCTCGCAGGGTTTGTTATATGCCAAACAGGTCGGTTTCCTCTTCAGATGTCTTTGTCTGCTTGATCGGCTCTATTTGCGGTGTATTCCCCGTGGGTAATGTGTGCGGAAGGTGCGGGCTTGGGCGCCAATCACCATTGCTGTCTTTTTTAAACGTTATTTCCAGGGAGCCCGGTCTGCCGTTCTGGATGAAGCCGATGCGGATGGTAACCGGGGCTTCATTGTCGGTGTAGGGGTCGCTGGTTTCAGCGCCGATGACACGGACATCGTGATATTGCTCGGTGAACAGATGCAATGCGCGGTCCGTGTTTGGGCGGATTTTCATGATCAGGGGCTCGGCCTCCAGGCCGCCGATCTTTTGCAAGGCCTCGTAGGACGGGGATTCCGAGAGGATCTCGCCGGCTTTGATGCGGCGCTGGAGCGACTGCGTCAAGGGCTCCAAGGCACGCGGGTCGCCCCGGTCCGCGATTAGATCGGCTGCGGCATCGACGATGGCGTCGTTGTCGCAGCCCGTTGCCGCGATCAAGGGAAGGGTTGCGCGGTTGCCCGCTTCCTTCAGGGCTTTCCTGGCGGTTGCCGCGCAGGTTTCATCGTCCAGCAATTCGATGATATATGGGACGTAGGCACGGGTGGCGACAAAGCCATCCGATGTCAGGACGCGCAATGCGCTGTTGCCCTTTGCTTCCAACGCCGATGCGGTCTGCTCCTCGAACTTGAAGGTCGGGTTAAGGGCGGCGAGTGCGCCCCACAGATCCAGGTAGGCGGACGGCGCGCCACACCAGTCGGACCGGTTTCCATACCAGATGTTGCCGATGTTGGTTGCGCGTGTCGGCACCATTTTTACAGCCCTGGACAGGCTGGCGTCACCCAGGTGTTCCAGCGCGAGTATGGCTTTGTCGCGGAAGTCCGTTGAATTATGCGAGCAGGCGTCGAAAAGCGGATCCAACACCTCTGATTCGTTGCCGGTCACAGCGGCCACGAGTTCTGCATCGGTTTGGGCGTCGTTGGCAATCGTGGCCTTGGCCAAATAGTACCACACCAGATCCTGGCCTTTCGTCGGGATTGCACTCATGCCGCGCAGCAGGGCAATCGCTTCCTTGCGGATCTGGATGTTCTCGTGCTTGAGGGCTTCAATGGCGCTGGGAATAATGGGATCGCCGATCATGATCAACGAGCCCTTCGCGGCATCGAGAACCCGGCTGTTCTGATCGGTCAGGGTATTGAGCAGGGCGTCGTAGGCGGCTTCGCCGCCGGTCTTGGCCAGCGCGGTGGCGCAGGCCTCCCGGACCTTTTCGGGTACCATGTCGTTGGCCAGTTTTGCGGCGAGGGCCGGGCTTCCATCCGGGTCGCCGACCTTGGCCAGGGCTTTTGCAGCTGCGCACTGAACGGCTTCCGAACCATCGTCGAGCGCTTCCGACAACGGACCCACCGCTGCGGAACTCTTAAGCGTACCGAGTGCCGCGGCGGCCTTGATGCGAGCGCCCTCGCTGTCCAGCTTAAGTGCGGCAATCAAGGGGGTGGCGGTCGAATCGCCACCGATCGACTCGAGGGAGGCAATCGTCGCCAGCACAACGCTTTCCTCCGCGTCGTTAAGACAGGCGGCCAAGGCATCCACGTGGGCCGTGTCCTTCAACTTGCCGAGCGACTCGACCGCCGCAAGCCTGACCTCTGCCTTGGGATCGGCCAACGCCTTCGACAGTTTCTGCGTGTTGCCCTCGGCTTCCCATTTGGTCACATCTTCGACGGTGCGGCTGCAACCCGCGATGCCCGCCGCCATCAGCACGATCGCGATAAATGATTGGATGCTCTTTTTCATATCCGGTTCCTCTGTTTTAGATTCCGCCCACCGGTAGTCCCGAGGGATTGATCCGCTACGTTATGGCTAGCAGATCATTAATTCAAGACTTGTGGTGCTTTCATGCATAAAAAGCGGACGGGGGCACGGAGCGTCCCATGTCCGATTTAAACGCCGGAAAGTTTGGTGTTATCCATGCGCGCGGTGGTCTATACCCATGGAAGGAGCGCAATATGGGACACACGATTACAGTACCGTGGAAAATCCACCTGCGCGGCACGGCTACCTCGGGGGGGCGCAACTAGTGGACCCGCCGGAAGTACCACGACGATCCCGGCGTACATCCCACCCTGATGAAAGAGCAGGATCTCGATCACCTGGGCGCGTTGCATACTACGGCGATGCACCGCAAAACCCTCTAGCAGAACTTTTTCGTGCGGTGGGTTGACGTTTGAACGGTTTTCGTGTTCCCTGCGTCAATTCTCATGCATGGGGATGACTGGTTTCGACGGGTAGGTTGAAGCTTCAGTGGCGTGTCGAGGTTGGTCTCCAGGCCTCGTAAAAAGGAGCCCAAAAAACACAAATGCTGACGAAAGTTACGCACTGGCAGCTTAGTTCTGCCACGTCTCTACCCTGACGCCCGCTAGGGGCTAGAGGCGACGACAGTGGGCTAAGGCCAATACCGGGGATCCGGGTTGCGGCTCGAAAACCATAACAGGGTTCTAGCGACCAAAGTGGCCTTGTTCGGCGGCAGCGGCGGCGGCGAATCCTTTAATGTCGAACTACACACGTAGAAGCTGCTGTGACTCTTATTCGGACGGGGGTTCGATTCCCCCCATCTCCACCATTCGACTCACTGCGTTCGCTCATGGCAGGCCATGAAAAGCGAATGGGGTGAGTCGAATGGTGTCCTGAGTACGCGAGCACATCGAAGGGCATTTCCCCCGCATATTTGATCGTTCGCTCATGGCAGGCCATGAAAAACGAATGGAGTGATTCGAATGGGCTCGGCTGAGTTTTCCGAAGCACCTGTGGTGAGCTTGTCGAACCATGCTCAG
>JBNLGU010000042.1:0-23823 GCA_050306215.1 Pontiella sp. | reverse complement strand
AGGCCGAGCCGAAGCAGCATTTCACAGTCGGCATTTTCGATGATGTCACCCATACGAGCCTCGATTACGACATGCAGCTGCATATCGAAGACGAGAGCGCGACGCGCGCCCTTTTCTACGGCATGGGCTCCGACGGCACGCTGGGATTGCGGGCGAGCAAGGAAAAGGCGGGCGTGGTACTCGTGCAGGAGCCGGCATCGGCCAAGTTCGACGGCATGCCGCGTAGCGCGATCGACGCCGGGTTGGCGGACATCGTGGCACCAGCCGACGAACTACCGGTGAAGATTGCCGCATATCTGCAGCGCACGCCATTGGTAGCCCACTCCGAAACACCGATTGAAGACAAGGCAAAGAGCGGGCTGCAAAAAGTGGTCATCCTTTTGCGAAACCAGACGGGCCACGATTTTTCGCTCTATAAGCAGAACACCCTCTACCGCCGGATCGAGCGGCGCATGGGCATTCACCAGATCGAGAAACTCACGGACTATGTTCGCTACCTGCGGGAAAACACGCAGGAGCTCGACTTGCTCTTCAAGGAGCTGTTGATTGGTGTCACGAATTTTTTCCGCGATCCAGCCGCCTGGGACCAGTTGCGCGACCACGTCCTGCCGAAACTGCTCGCTGGCAGTCAGGCCGGGCATGCCCTGCGGGCGTGGGTGCCCGGCTGCTCCACCGGGGAGGAGGCCTACTCGCTGGCCATGGCCTTCAAGGAGGCGGCGGAGTGCAGCCGGCCCGGGGAAAACCTGGCCCTGCAGATTTTCGCCACCGACCTGGACCGGGACGCCATCGACAAGGCCCGCCAAGGCTTCTTTCCGGACAACATCGCCGCCGATATGACGGACGAACGGCTGAAGCGGTTCTTCGTGAAGGAGGACTCCGGCTACCGGGTGCGCAAGGAAATCCGCGAAATGGTGATCTTTGCGCCGCAGAATCTCGTCATGGATCCACCCTTCACCAAGCTGGACATCCTCTGCTGCCGCAATCTGCTGATCTATCTGACCGCCGAGGTGCAGAAGAAACTGATCCCGCTGTTCCACTACAGCCTCAAGCCCGGCGGCATTTTATTCCTCGGCAGCTCCGAAACCATCGGAAACCAAACCGGACTTTTCGCACCGCTCAATGCAAAGGCGCGCCTCTACCGTCGCACCAAGGGGACTTCGGGCCGCATGGCGGTTGAATTTCCCTCGTCCTTCACGGCCGGTCGACACGCCGGCACCGAGTCCCGTCCGGTGCCGAAGCCCACGGACACTCTCCAGACCCTGGCGGACCAGTTGGTCCTGCAGCGCTACGCCCCGCCGGCGGTGCTGGCCAACGAGCTGGGCGATATTCTCTACATCAGCGGCCGCACCGGAAAATATCTCGAACCGGCCGCCGGCAAGGCCAACTGGAACCTCTTTGCCATGGTCCGCGAAGGAATGCGCTACGAAGTGACCGCCGCCTTCCAGAATGTGCTTAGGCAGGGGAAGACCGAGACGCTCCATGGACTGAACGTCGGGGCCGACGGCGAGGCGCGCTATGTGGACGTCACCGTGCAACGGCTCGACGACGATGGGCCATTGCAGGGCCTGGTAATGACCGTATTTACGGACGTCGTCCCGGACGCCGGGGAGACGGTCCGCCCCAAAAAATCCTCCCCGCGCAATGCGCGGCACGCGGAACTGGAGCATGAACTGCTGCAGCTTCGTGCCGAGGCGCGTTCCATCCACGAGGAGATGCAGACCGCGCAGGAGGAGTTTCGCTCGACCAACGAGGAACTGCAGTCCACCAACGAGGAGTTGCAGTCCACCAACGAGGAGCTCACCACCTCGAAGGAGGAAATGCAGTCGCTCAACGAGGAACTCCAGACCGTCAATGCCGAACTGCAATCCAAGGTCGACGAGCTTTCGTCCGTGGGCAACGACATGAAAAACCTGCTCGACAGCACGGACATCGCCACCCTTTTCCTGGACAACGACCTGCATGTGCGGCGCTTTACCCCCCAGGCGACGAAGATCATCAGGCTGATCCCTTCCGACGTGGGCCGGCCCTTCACCGACCAGGCTACGGAGCTCTGCTATCCACAGCTTCCCGAAGATGCGCAGGAGGTGTTGCGGACGCTGACCACGATGGAAAAGCAGATTGCCGCCCGCGATGGTCGCTGGTTCACTGTCCGCATCATGCCCTACCGCACGCTGGACAACCGGATCGACGGCGTGGTGATCACGTTTACGGACATATCGGAGGCCAAGGCGCTGGAGGCGCAACTGCGGGCAAAGCAGGCCGAGCTGGAAGCGCGCGTCGTCGAACAATCCACCAGGCTGGAACAACAAGAAAAAGGAACGGGACCCTGATCCCATGAAAAAGAAACCAGAGCGATCTCACGATGCCGCCGACTTGCGCCGCCATGCGGAAGAGCGGTTGCGGATCATGCAGGAGCACGAAGTGGAGTCGGACTCGCAAGCCGACATTCATAGCCTGCTCCACGAGCTGCAGGTTCACCAGATCGAACTGGAAATGCAGAACTACGAGCTTCGAAGCGCCCGGAACGAGATGGAACTGCTGCTGGAAAAATACACCGACCTCTACGACTTTGCGCCGGTCGGCTATTTTTCCCTGGATGCGCAGGGTCATATTCTGGAAGCCAACCTGCCCGGATCCAGCATGCTCGGCGTGGATCGCGGGGAACTCATCGGCCAAAGCCTGACCAGCTTCACCACGCCGGAATGCAAACCGGTGTTCCAATCTTTTCTCGAAAGAGTCTTTACCAGGCCGGATGGGCAGTCCTGCGAGGTCATCCTCGTGAAAACGGACCAGACTGCCTGCTGGGTCGCCTGCCACGGAACCTCCTCCTTCTACACGCATGTCCCGCACGACTTGTGCCGCGTAGCGGTGTCGGACATCACCGCCCAACGGCTGGCCGAAGAGGCGCAGCGCGAGTTGAATACGATGTCCATTGCAAACCAGGCGCTCGAGCAGGAAATCGTCCAGCGGAAGGTCGTGGAGAAAGATCTCCGGACCAGCGAACAGCAAACCGCCGACCTGTTGGGTCAATCGCATCAGCTGCAGGAACAGTTGCGTTCCCTGTCCCGACGGATCCTGACCGTGCAGGAGGAGGAGCGAAAACGAATCAGCCGCGAGTTGCACGATGAAATCATCCAGACACTGATCAGCATCAATGTCCAGCTGGAATCGCTCGCCAAAGAAGCCGGGCTGAATCCAAAAGGGCTGCGCAAGAGCATTGCCCAAACCCAAAAACAGGTGGAGAAATCGGTTGAAATTGCGCACCGGTTTGCCCGGGAACTGCGTCCGCCGGTGCTGGACGATCTGGGGCTGATTCCCGCTCTCGAAACGGCCATGAAAAAATTCATGAACGACACGGGCATCCACGTTGCGCTGAAAGCCTTTGCGGGCATCGATAAGCTGGAGATCGAAAAGCGAATGACCCTCTATCGCGTCGCACAGGAAGCGCTGGCCAATGTTGCCCTCCACGCGCGCGCGAGCCGGGTGGACGTGACCATCCAGCAACTTGCGAGCGCCGTTCTCATGCAGGTCAAGGACAACGGCCGGTCCTTCAATGTAGACAAGGTCCTGCACTCTAAGAAGAAGATGCCATTGGGACTGCTTGGTATGCGGGAGCGGGTGGAAATGGTCGACGGCACGCTCACCATCGATTCCACCCCGGCGAACGGCACCACGGTCCATGCGCTCATCCCGATGGCATCCAAGGCCGGGAAGAACCCCCGTCGATGAACCCTGAAAAACGCATTTCCGTATTATTAGCGGATGACCACCAGATCGTCCGGGAAGGTCTGCGCAAGATTCTGGAGACCGAAGCCGATATCGAAATTGTCGGCGAAGCCGCCACGGGCCGCCAGGCCGTGGCGATGGTCCGGAAGCTGCGCCCCGCCGTGGTCGTGATGGATATTGCCATGCCGCTGCTTAACGGACTGGAGGCCACCCGGCAGATTCGCGATGCCGTGCCGGCAACCAAGGTGCTCATTCTCTCCGCCCACAGCGACGATGCATACATCGAAAACGCGACGGAGCTCGGGGCTTCGGGATTTCTGCTCAAGCAAACCTCCGCCCACGTGCTCTCCGATGCCATACGGGAAGTTGAAAAAGGAAATACCTATTTTTGCGGAACCGTAGAAAAGCGGCTTCACCAGCTCCGCCCGGTCGAAATAAACGGAAAGGGCCGGAAAAAAACGGTTGAGATCCACCTCACCCCGCGCGAGGCGGAGGTCTTGCAACTGATCGCCGAAGGCAAGGCCAACAAGCAGATTGCCGGGGATCTGGGCATCAGCATCAAGACGGTCGAAAAGCACCGCAGCCATCTCATGCAAAAGCTCGACATCCACGACACCGCCGGCCTCACCCGCTACGCGATCGAAACGGGCATCATCGAAAGCAGCGTTCAGGTGACCATCCTCTAAAGCCTGGCACATGGTAGGAGCGGTTTCGTGGTTCGCACATTCCTGTGGGTTGCTGGCATTTTCCCGGTAGGGTTACACCCCATTTCCAAACGCCGTCCCATCGCATAACCTGCTCCCATGAATGAGGAAATAATAAAACGCAGCGCAAGCGGCCACATTTTCGGAACGCCGGCGCTACAGAGGGAGGATACCCCGCAGGAATCCAAATCCAGCCCTCCCGCTGTGGTGCCGAGCGAATCCTCAGCGAGCACGCAGAATCGTGAAAACAGAGCCCCCTGCACGCCCCTCTAGAGCGCGTAAAAATGGGGTAGCCGATAATTTAGACGGTGCTTACAGCGCTGTCTAAATTGACAAGACACGGCTCTATGCGATTTCACTACACGCTCTAGGTCTGGGCATGCCTAAAGATCCCGGTCAGTGACCGACGCCAACGGAACCCGAAGGCAATTGATAACGCACCCAGACAAACGGCTGCGACTGCACAGCCGATCCGCATGCGCCTGGCCAGGATTAACCGGTCATGCCCCCGGGAGAGTTTCAGTTCGCCGAGATTAACACGTTCTTGCCCGGCGGCAACCTTCTCCTCTCCCTTGGCGACCTTACGGTTGCCTGCTTCAACACTATCTTCGGCTTCTTTAAAGCCTTTCCCGGCGTTCAGCAACTTGTCCACCCACACGAGAACAACGTTGTCCTGTGCGTGTTCGTACTTCTCTTTGCCCTCTGCCAGCTTTTGTTTGCCTTCCGCCAGATCAACGCGACCTTCGTCGAGCGTGTCCTGTCCTCGTTCCAGCCGTCCTTGACCGGCGGTCATTTGGTCGTCACCTGAACGTATGGCCGAGGTGAGCAGGAAAAAACCTGTTCCGGCCGCAAGCATCAGTAGAACCATGAACAGTAATGTAATAACTTTGCCCATATGCTGTGCTCCTTCACGATGGGCCTGCATGATATTCGGAAGCGAGGCCTTCTGGCACCCGAGGTTTTTCCTCCGGATACCATGGTGCCCGGTTTGTGTTCCGCCTCATGATGCGAGACTAACCGGCCAGACCTGAAGTCTCCATGGGGTGTTTCCCTACCCGCCATTCTGCCACGCGGTAGGGTTACACCCCATTGCTGACTTCCGGTTGAGAAGCGTAGATTTCTACGTATTGGGAAAAAATGATGGAAAGTGTGCCTGCGGCAAAGCGGTAAAAACGATTTTCGCCCAGGCATGTATGTCCTAAAGGATGCCCGATGGTTTTCGAAACGGCTGGCAAATGCGCCTGTGGCATGGACCTGAAAAAAGTTGAATAGATAACTGGGTTGCGGTTTCCGCGTCCCTTCCAGGGACCGGAGGCCAGGAGGTTGCGGCAATGATTGATATCATTCCTGAACAGGATGGGAATATTGTGAACATCCCCGTGTCGGAATATCTTGAAAAGCAGGACTACGAGCTATTCGTGCCAAGGATTGATGGATTGGTTAGGGAACACGGGAAAATACGCATCCTGTTCGACCTGGATCGATTCAACGGATGGAACACGGGGGCGCTGTGGTTCGGAATTCGACATTTCCCCCATATCGAGCGCGTTGCTTTTGTCGGCGACAGGAAATGGCAGCATGGCATTGATCTGCTCTGCAAACCTTTCACAAAAGCCCGTTTCCGCCATTTCGAACCCGACCAGAAAAAGCGGGCGGCGGAGTGGCTGAAGGAAGGTTAGCCCCGGCTATAATTCTTGAGAACGTGCAATACGCCACAAACGCTACGGACAGAGGGAATAACCGACGAACGGTTCCAACCGGCTTGGCAAGTGGTGTTTTTTCAATTCCATGTATCCTGTCCGGGATTTCCGCGGCGTTGCGGCGGGCATGGCGATCGCGGATGATAGATGGAACGCCCGTATTATGGTGATCCGCGAACCCAATGTATTTGGTCTGTCACTCAGGAAGCTCATGATACACCCCCTATATCAACCTTGGTGATGAACATTCGTTGTCGGGATTAACAACGCCCTATCGGAACGCTCTTCTGCCCGTTTATTCATCGTGTCGTGGCAGGTTCGAAATAGTTCTTCACCTTCGCTACCAATTGGTTTTCGGTCAACTGGTCGGCGGCTTCAACCGCATCGATATGGTAGTGATGATGCCGGATCTTTTCGACTTCTGCGGCCAGTTCATCTTTGGATTGATCGGGACCGAAAATATAGAGATGCCCCTCATCGCCCATGGCCTCAATGACCATTTCATAATAAGTAAGAGGCCGGTGATGACGGCGTTTTTCAGCGTTTGACCGGACAATCTCAATAACGGGCCGACCGTCAACCAATGTCACGATCATCGCCTCTTTGTGATCGATACATATCCCCACATGCGTGTCTTCCATCTGTTTTGTTTTCATCTCAACCCCTCCTTGCATGAACCTATGCTACCCGCACGGTATCCGGTTTGCCATGGGGTGAAACCCTACCCCTCACACCCTGACGCAAGGGAGGGTTTCACCCCATAGCGCGAAGGTAATCGATGGATTAGCGTTCAGGCAGATAGGGATGGATAAACCGTCCCAAGGAAGGGAGGCGGTATGCCGCTCATAAACATCATCATTGTACTGGTCGTGGCCGGTGTCGCCCTGTGGGCGATCAACAAATACATCCCCATGGCCAGGCCGATCAAAAACATCATTAACGTAGTCGTGGTGCTGGTCCTCGTCTTGTGGCTGCTACAGGCGTTTGGCATCATCGGCAGCATGGGAGATATCCAGATTAAATAACCCTAAATGGACGGAGACACAAACCATGAAAAGACTACTGACAGTAATCATGGGTGCACTGGTTGCCAGTGGTGCCTTGGCGACAGAACCGATCAACTTGAGTATTGTTCCGGATGCTGCGCTTTACGATCGGAACGTGCAGATCAACGGTTTGGCCCTGAGCCTTTGGGGTGAAAACCCGCAGAGCGCGTTCGCGCTTGGATTCGTGAACGGATCCACCGGACAGAGCAAGGGCTTGAGCATCGGCCTGCTGAACTATTCGGACGACTATAAGGGGTTCCAGTGGGGATTGGTCAACTATGCGAAGCAGGACTTCACCGGTTGGCAAGGCGGGTTCTTTCTGGGCATCGTCGGCAGTGTGGTAAACTTCACCGACGGCACCATGGTTGGGTTCCAAAGCGGCGTGGTGAACTATGCCGGCAACCTGCGCGGATTCCAGCTCGGCTTCGTGAACTATGCCAAGGCGGTGGACAGCGGCCTGCAGATCGGGTTCGTCAACATCATGCCCGAGAACGAATGGTTTTCCAATCTGCCCGATGAACTGGCGCCGGGAATGATCATTGCCAACTGGCACTTCTAGCTGCCAGCGGAACTCCGGCCGCAGCATTCCCCCGAGAAAGAAGACCGGTGACGCGATCGAAGGAGGAGGGATGATGTATTGGCTACCGGTTGCGCCCCGCGGGTTTGCATTAACGAAAATGCCCGGGAGACCTCAGGATGATGATCCTCTGAACTGGACAAACCTGTGAAGCCGATCCATCATTGGGGGTCGAGGAGAGCAATTCCCACCGGGACCGCTTCACAGATGAGTACTGAAGATAAAATCTCCCATACCCACGGGGCCGGGCCCAAGAGCGCCGATCCGCACGAAGGGGAGGGGACGCTGGGCACCTTCGCCGGAGTTTTCACCCCCAGTGTCCTAACGATTCTAGGAATCATCCTTTTTTTGCGGCTGGGTTATGTGGTCGGGAATGCCGGTCTGGGCAGGGCGCTGATGATCATGGGCCTGGCCAATGCCATCTCCGTTCTGACCAGCATCAGCCTCGCTGCAGTCGCCACGAATCTGCGGGTTAAAGGCGGCGGGGACTATTACCTGATCTCCCGAACCCTCGGAGTGGAGTTCGGCGGTTCCATCGGCCTGGTGCTGTTCATGGCCCAATCGGTCTCCATCGCATTCTACTGCATTGGTTTCGCCGAGGCCGTCGCGGGCTTTTCTTCCTTAACTTCGGCATGGGCTACGCCGTTGCTTGCGGTCGGCGCGGTAGTGCTTCTTTTCGTGTTTGCATGGTTGGGGGCGGATTGGGCCAGCCGGTTTCAGTTTGTTGTCATGGCCTTGCTGATCGCGGCCTTGGCGTCCTTCTTCTGGGGCGGATTCAGTCACTGGAAGCCCGGTATGCTGAATGCCAATTGGGTCAACGGGGAAAGCGCGGTTCCCTTCTGGGTTCTTTTCGCGATCTTCTTCCCCGCCGTGACCGGCTTCACCCAAGGCGTCAGCATGTCCGGGGATTTGAAAAATCCGGGAAAGAGCCTGCCCCTTGGAACATTCCTGGCGGTCGGGATTTCGATTGTTGTCTACTTCGGCGGCGCGGTGGTTCTTTCCGCCACGATGCCCAACGCGGAGCTCTCCGCGAATTACGGGGCCATGAAATCCGTATCCCGATTTGGGTTTCTCGTTGATGCCGGCGTGGTGGCCGCTACCCTGTCGTCGGCCATGGCCTCCTTCATGGGAGCACCCCGCATTCTGCAGTCGCTGTCGGCCGACCGGATCTTCCCCCTTTTAAATGCATTCGCCAAAGGCGCCGGCCCGACCAACAATCCCCGTCGCGGAATCCTGCTCTCCGGCGCCATTGCGCTGGGGGTGGTCGCCCTGGGCCAACTGAACCTGGTTGCCCGCGTGGTTTCGATGTTTTTCCTGATCTCCTATGGACTGCTCAATTACGCCACGTTTTCCGAAGCCCGGATTTCGAGTCCGTCGTTCCGCCCGCGCTTCAAATGGTTTTCCAAGCATTTGAGCCTGCTCGGAGCGTTGACCTGCGCAGGAGTGATGCTGGCGATTGACTGGCGAAGCGGTGCCGTGGCGGTTCTACTTCTGCTTGCGATTCATCAATACATCAAGCGCACGAAGAAAACCGCGCGCTGGGCGGACAGCTCGCGGTCGTATCATTTGCAGCAGATCCGGACGCACCTGCTGGAGGCCCATGCCGAAACGCCTCACGACTCGGATTGGCGGCCGCGGCTTATCATTCTTGATCCCGGAGCCGGTAAGCGTGAGGCCCTGTTCTCGTTTGCGTCCTGGATTGAAGGGCGTGCGGGGCTGGCGGTTGCACTGAACATCCTCGAAGGCGAAGGTGTTGCCGCCATCAAGGCGCGTCGCGAAAAGCAGAAGGAACTGGCCGGCATTATCCAGGAGCACGAATGGCCGATCTTTCCCATGACGGTATCCGCGCCGGACTATGCCGCCGCGCTGGGCGTGCTGCTCCAGAGTGTCGGATTCGGCCCGCTCGCCCCGAACACGGTTGTGCTCAACTGGTTCGTAAAGGCGGGCGATCCGATCCCCTGCGTGAACCGGTATCAATATCTTCAGCATCTCAAAACCATGTTCCGGTTCGGCCTCAACATTGTGGCCGTGCGGGTCGATCCGGACGCATGGATCAACCTTCAACACCCCCCCGCTGATGAGTTGCGGATCGACGTCTGGTGGAAAAACGATGCCTCCAGCCGCCTGTTGTTGCTTTTCGCCTATCTGATGACGCGCAACAAAGCCTGGAGCAAGGCTGTCCTTCGGGTGCTGGTACCCGGCTCCGAGTTCAACATGGAGCAGGAGAAGGAACGGGCGAAGAAGCTGCTGGATGAAGTGCGCATCGAGGCGGAACCGTTTATCGTCGATTCGTTCGATCCCGAAAAGATTGCGGAACATTCCATCGGGTCGAGCATCGTATTCCTGCCCTTCTCGTTCCAGGCCGGCCCGTTGCCGGGGGACTTCGATTCGGCCACGAAAATGCCGGCCTCCGTGATGGGGATCGCCGCGGAAGATATCGACCTGGATGCCGGGCCGGAGGAGGGTTCCGTTGCGCTCATCGCCGAAGCATCCGACGCGCTGGATGCCGCGAAAGCTAAAATGGAAAAAGCAAGCAAGCGCGCCGAGATTGCGCGCGAGGCGGTTGAAAAACTGAACCAGAAACTTTCCAAACTGGAGGGTAATGCCTCAGACGACGTTGCTCCCGAGCAACGCGAGGAACTCGAACAGCAAGTGGAGAGCGCGGAGAAGGAGGCCAGGCAGGCACAGACCAGCGCCGCCAAAGCCGCAGCCAAGACCGAAAGGGCGGAAAAGCGGGCGGAAGCCATCGAGGATGATGCCAAAACACCCCCTCCTCCGAAGGTCGACTGAAAGGATAAAACGGCCCCTCAACTCTCTCGCAGTAGGGTTATACCCCATAGGGCGCAGACAGCTCGTGGTATATGCTTTGGATGCAGATCGAGGGCGCCGCCGCGATCGCCGAGACTCGGAATTTTTGTCACCGCACTGGAAAGATGCAGAGCGAACGCAGACGCGCCGCGGGTTTTAATATGAAAGGAGTGCTCCATGCTAAAAGTAAAACTCTCCGCCGCCTTGGCGTTGATTATCCTCGTGCTGATCGTGGTGTTCCAGAACAGGGATCCCGTCGCGACCCACTTCCTGTTCATCACCTTCACCATGTCGCGCGCCGCGTTGCTGGCGATCACCTTCCTGGTGGGGGCTGTGGCGGGAATCCTCCTGTCCGTCGCCTTGGCGAAACATAGGCCGAAAAAACAATAACGCAGGTGCCGCACCTCCCTTGGGTAGGGTTATACCCCATTGTGCGAAAACAGAGGGGGTCCTAGGGTGC
The DNA here is from genome assembly GCA_050306215.1 of Pontiella sp. GTDB lineage: Bacteria > Verrucomicrobiota > Kiritimatiellia > Kiritimatiellales > Pontiellaceae > Pontiella. Next base: position 12,802 of record JBNLGU010000042.1, on the reverse strand, counting down.
AGGGAGATGGATAGGGTGGGGGAAATCCATGAATGGAGGTGGTGCGCATGAATATTCTACTGGTCTACCCGCAGTTTTCGGAGACCTTCTGGAGCTTCAAGTATGCGCTTCCGTTCGTGGGCAAGCGGTCCACCTTGCCGCCGTTGGGCCTGCTGACCGTGGCGTCCATGCTGCCGGCGGACTGGGACATGCGGCTGGTTGATACTAATGTGCGGAAGCTTGCAGACAAGGATCTGGCGTGGGCCGACTGTGCCTTCGTCAGTGCCATGGTCATCCAGCGCGAATCCGTACGATTGATTGTGGACCGCTGCAAGGCGGCAGGGCTGCGGGTGGTTGCGGGAGGGCCGTTGTTCAATACGGAACACGACCGGTTTCCGGCGGTGGATCACTTTATCCTGAACGAGGCGGAACTGACGTTGCCTCCCTTTCTCGACGACTTGAAGGCTGGCCATCCCAAACGGATCTACACATCCGACCAGTTTGCCGACCTTGGGCAGACCCCCGTTCCCCGATGGGATTTGCTGAACCTCAAGCGCTACGCCACCATGGGACTCCAGTTTTCACGTGGCTGTCCATTCAACTGCGACTTCTGCAACGTCACCACCTTGTTCGGTCACCGGGTGCGCATGAAATCCACGCAACAGATCATCACCGAACTCGACCGCTTGTATGCAATGGGATGGCGCGGAGAACTCTTTTTTGTGGACGACAACTTCATTGGCAACAAGCGCATCCTGAAGCAAGAACTCCTACCCGCCTTGATACAGTGGCGCAAGGGCAAGACCGGCAATACGTTCTTTACCGAAGCCTCGATTGATCTGGCCGATGACGAGTCCCTGATGGACCAAATGGTCCAGGCCGGATTCAACGCCGTATTCATAGGGATCGAAACCCCGGACGAAAGCAGCCTGAAGGAATGCAGCAAGGCCCAGAACCGCAACCGCGACATGGTCGAAGACGTGAAGCGAATCCAGCGGGCCGGGCTCCAGGTGCAGGGAGGATTCATCGTCGGCTTCGATCACGACCCGCCGGCCATCTTCCAGCGCCAGATCGATTTTATCCAGCGCAGCGGCATCGTCACCGCGATGGTCGGTCTGTTGCAGGCTCCCCCCGGAACCCGGCTCTACGAGCGTATGGAAAAGGAGGGGAGACTGGACGCGGACGCTTCGGGCGACAATGCGGATGGATCCACCAATATTATCCCGACCATGAGCCTGGAGGTGTTGAAGGAGGGGTATCGGAACATCCTGAGCCATATCTATTCACCGGCTCTCTACTACCGGCGCCTCCGGACGTTCCTGCGCGAATACCGGCCGAAGCGAACGCCGACCCCGTTTCGATTTTGCCATGTACGTGCACTCTTTCGCTCGATGTGCGTGCTCGGGATCGTGGGCCGGGAGCGGTTTCAATACTGGAAACTGATCCTGTGGGCCCAGTTCCGGTGCCCGCGGCTCGTTCCCCAGGCCATCATGCTCGCGATCTACGGCTACCACTTCCGAAAGGTCTACGAAAAGCATGTAACATGATGTGGGGCGCCGTGTGGAGGGACAGCGTACTCGCTGTCGGCCGCCGCCCTACTTCACCAAGGCTTCGTCGGGCATACCTCGCTCTGCTCGTTGCTGCGAGCAAAATATGGTCGGAGTGACAAGATTCGAACTTGCGACCTCTACCACCCCAAGGTAGCGCTCTAGCCAGACTGAGCTACACCCCGACTTAAATAGGTGAAGAAGGCGCAGAAAGTAGCACGGTGGGTGGGGGTCGTCAACGCCCGGCGTCAGAAAAGATGCAGCACGGGTTTCCGCAGTCAAAATCCGGCCAGCCACGAGGTTTTGGCGGCATTTTGCAACATAATGTGTCCAGGGCTTTTCGTGCATGTAAAACGGATGTATAAACGTTGTCCGAGCTTGTCCTTGCCGACTGTAACTGAAAGGTACTCGTCATGATCCCGAAAAGCGGTCTCGTTCTCTTCTCGTTTATTGCACTGGTTTCATCTGCATCTTCCCAGGGCTTCGGCCAGTCGGAGCTGATACCCGAATGGCAATTTCATCTGGGCGATGATTTCGATGTTGCAACGGACGAACTGAATAACGGGGAGTGGCTCCCCGTGACGGTGCCGCATGACTGGAGTGTCGGGCTTCCGGCCAGTCCCGACAAGGCCAGCTGCACGGGCTATCTGCCCGGGGGCATCGGTTGGTACCGAACGGAGATCGCTATCCCCGCCGAGAGCAAGGGCAAGCAGCTCTATCTCTATTTCGAGGGCGTCTACAACCGCAGCGAGGTTTTCGTGAATGGAACCTCCGTGGGAAAACGACCGAACGGATACGTCTCCTTCATGTACGACATTACTTCCTGCGTAAAACCGGGCGAAAAAAATGTGGTGACGGTCCGCGTCGACCACAGTAAGGATGCCGACTCGCGCTGGTATACCGGGTCCGGCATCTATCGGCCGGTCCATCTGGTTACCGCCAACCCGGTCCATATTGGGTTGTGGGGCGTCTACTGCACGGCGGAAATCAACAAGCTGGGAGCGGCGCAGGTCCATGTCGAGACCACCATCGAAAACCACTGGGCACAGAATGCCGATGTGATCGTGAAGCATGAGCTGATGGATCCCGGAGGTTCGGTGGTCGCGAGCGGGGGCAAGAACTTGTCGGTTTCGAAAAATGCAGATGTCACATTGCGCCAGGAGCTCAAGGTGGCCAAGCCGATGCTGTGGGATTTGAAGACGCCGAACCTCTATCAACTCAAAACCACCGTTTCCTTGAAAGGGCAGGTTATCGACCAATCCACTACGAAGCTCGGTATCCGGTCGCTGACCTTCGATCCGGACAAGGGCTTTGCGTTGAACGGCGAATGGATGAAAGTCAAAGGGGTATGCATCCACCACGATGCCGGTGTTTTGGGCGCGGCCGTACCGAAAGAGGTGTGGCGCGAGCGCCTGCTCAAGCTCAAGGAAGTCGGATGCAACGCCATCCGCATGAGTCACAATCCGCAGGCGACCGCGCTCTACGATTTGTGCGACGAACTCGGCTTTCTGGTGATGGATGAAGCCTTCGACGAGTGGGAATACCCGAAGAAGAAATGGATCAAGGGTTGGAATAAAGGGGAACCCGGATTTCAGGGAGCGGCCGACTTTTTCGAGGAGTGGGCGGAGCGCGATCTGGCCGCCATGGTCAAACGCGACCGCAATCATCCCAGCGTGATTATGTGGAGCATCGGCAACGAGGTGGACTATCCCAACGATCCCTACAGTCATCCCGTTTTGGACGGGGCGAAAATAGGACAGAAGGTTTTCGGAGGATATTTGCCGGACCAGCCGCCGGCGGAACGTCTCGGTGACCTTGCCAAGAAGCTGGCGGCCGTGGTGCGCGCGCTGGATAAGTCCCGGCCAGTAACTGCGGCGTTGGCCGGAGCGGTAATGTCCAACGAAACAGATTATCCGGGCGCGCTCGATATCGTCGGCTACAACTATACCGAATTTCGTTATGACCAGGACCACGACCAGTATCCCAACCGCGTCCTTTATGGCAGCGAAACCCGCCATGATCTGAATGCCTGGAAGTCCGTTAGGAACAAGGATTTTATCTTCGGTCAGTTTATCTGGACCGGTTTTGATTACCTGGGCGAAGCGGGACCATGGCCATCTCGCGGATTCACGACCGGTATGATCGATCTGGCCAACAACATCAAACCGCGCGGTTACTTCCGTCGGGCATTGTGGTCGGATGAACCCGTGGCCTATCTGGGAACCTATCGGCAACGGGGCGACGCCAAACGCCTCTCGATGGATGCCGGGAACACATGGAACTACGAGGACGGCCAGAAGATTCGTGTTGTGTGCTATATGAATGGCGATGAAGCGGAACTTTTGCTGAACGGAAAAACGGTGGGCGAACGAAAGAAGTACGATCCCGATACCGCGATTATTCATTGGGACATCCCGTATGAACCCGGCGAACTGAAGGTGGTCGCCTACAAGGATGGAAAAGCGGTTGCTTCGGATTTTATCCATACCGCCGGTGACCCGACGGCACTGAAAGCGGAAGTGCACGGGGCTCCCCTGAAAGGAAAATACGGAGTCGTGATGATTCCGGTTTCCGTGGTTGATTCCCTAGGCCATCCTGTTCCGGGTGCGGACAATGAAATTACCTGCAATATCGCGGGCCCCGGCAAGTTGCTCGGGCTCGAAAATGCCTCGCGCGACGCCTCCGAAAACTTTCTGGACAACCGGCAGAACTGCCGGAACGGAAAACTGCTTGCCTACATCCAGGCCACCGCCGATAAGGGCACCATCGAAGTGTCCTTCACGGCAGCGGATCTTGAACCGGCGACGATTCAATTGGAAATTGGGAAATAGGTTGTCGGGCGTGAATGGTCGCAGACGTTGGCTTGCAAGTATTCAGCCTCGCTATGCGTCCCGCCGATCTGCCGCGTGGCCTCTACTGCCGGGCGGCGCGAAGGTTTTCAACCGTTCGCGCCCTACAAAAAGAGAATGGCCTTGATTAAATGGAATTGTAGGGGAGGGAATGGTCGCAGACCTGCCCGCCGCATAAACAGGAACGAGCAATGAAGAAGGATTTGCTGGAACGAAAACACTTGAAACGAATACCCGTATGGATCCCGGACTCTCAGCGTGTCTTCTATTTTGTAACTGCCAATTGCATTCATCGTCGAAAGGTTTTTATCTCCGACCTCCCTGTCCGGTTGGCACTGGAATCCTTGATCAAGTGTGCGGCAGCGACCGACTGGAATATCTGGCAGGTGTGCTTTATGCCGGACCACGTCCACATGGTGCTGTTGCCCATGCGGGAACGTGAGCAAAAGCTCTCCAAGGTCATGCAACGCTGGAAGTCATCAAGCAAGCAACGACTGAACCGAAATTCGGTGGAAGGCGATGTGTGGCAACGAGAGTTTTTTGATCGGTTGCTTCGTTCCGACGAAAGCCTTACCGACAAATGGCGATATGTCGAAATGAACCCTGTTAGGGCCGGGTTGTGCGATGTCCCCGAACAATATCCTTATCTGGGAACGCCTGTTGAAATCATGGAGCGATTGTCTGGAGGGAAAATATTGTAGGGCGGGAACGGTTGAAAACCTTCCCGCCGTGATTGGGCGGTTTCTTCTCGGGGCGGCGCGAAGGTTTTCAACCGTTCGCGCCCTACAACCTACACACTCAATAACTCCTGCACATCGTTCCACGTCAATGACTGGCCGATGTCGCCGTCCTTTTCTAGGGTGGCATCGATGACGCCCTTTTTCTTCTGCTGCATCTGGAGGACCTTTTCCTCGACTGTGCCTTTGGTGATGAGCTTGACGCTGTAGACGGTGTTTTTCTGTCCGATGCGGTGGGCGCGGTCGGTGGCCTGGTCCTCGACGGCGGGGTTCCACCACGGGTCGAAATGGATCACCATGTCGGCGCCGGTCAGGTTCAATCCACTTCCGCCCGCTTTCAAGCTGATGAGGAATAAGGGGATCGATTTGTCGGAGTTGAATTGTTTCACGCGCTCCTGACGGTCCTTGGTCGAGCCGTCGAGATAGCAGTATTTAAGCTCGCGCGCTTCCAGCTCCTCGCGGATGATCGAAAGCATCGAGGTAAACTGGCTGAAGACGAGGATGCGGTGCCCGGCATCGATCGCTTCATCGACGAGTTCGAAAAAGAGATCCAGCTTGGCGGAGGGATACTCGCTCTTGAGATTGGTCAGCTTGAGCAGATCGAGGTGACAGCACGTTTGCCGCAGCTGCAAAAGGACCTTCAGCACTTCCATCCGGTTTTTGTTGAATCCTTGTTCTCCGCCAAGATCCTGGATTTTGCGTTTGGCGCCTTCCATTAACTGCTTGTAGACCTTGGCCTGATCGCCGCTGAGCGAGCAGTGGGCCACGCGTTGGATTTTTTCCGGCAGGTCCTTGGCGACATCCCTTTTCAGGCGGCGCAGCAGAAAGGGGTGCAGTTTCCGGCGCAACTTGATCTGGGCCAGCTCGGCGTCGGGACCGCCGTTTTGGATCGGGAGTTCATAGTTTTCGCGGAAGGCTTTATGGTTGCCCAGATAGCCCGGCATCAGGAAATCCATAATCGACCAAAGATCCGACACGCTGTTTTCAATCGGAGTACCGGTGAGGACCAGCTTTTGGTGCGCATTGATCTTTTTAACCGCCGTCGAATTCTGCGTCGTTCGATTCTTAATATGTTGTGCCTCGTCGAGCGCGGCGACTGAGAAGGTGTGCTGGAGGTATTCATCCAGATCCCGGCGGATCAAGGCATAGGACGTGATCACCAGATCGGATTCTGAAACCTTATCCCAGTTTTCATGCCGGTCGGTGCCATGCATTTTCAGCACGCGCAGATGCGGAACAAACTTTTCTGCTTCTTCGGCCCAGTTGTCCACGAGGCTGGTCGGACAGATAATCAGGGCCGGGGATTCCTGGGCATCTTCTTTTTCCCGTTCCAATGAAAGCCACGTCAGGGTTTGCAGGGTTTTTCCCAAGCCCATTTCGTCGGCGAGGATGCCGCAGAATCCACTTCGTTCCAGAAAGCTGAGCCAATAGACCCCGGCTTTCTGATAATCGCGTAAGGTGTTTTCCAGCTTATCGCCCAGGGGAACCGGTTCTACTTTGGCATTCCGGTTCTGCGCTTCCGCCTTGGACATCCATTCCGGGGCGGTTTCCATATCGATCCCGTCGAGCGACATGAGCGACGCTTGAACATAGGCCGCATGAATGTCATTCATCTTGAACGTGCCCGGTTTTTCACCGGCGCCGACCGAGCAGTCGTCAAAGACCGAACGGGCGTTTTCAATGGCGTCGATGTCGAGCAGGACCGTGCGGCCTTTCTTTTCAACAAAGGCTTCGCCCATGTTGATGGCGCGTTGAATATCGGATTCATCAAGGCTGATGCCGCCGTCGGTTTCGAAATCGTACCCGACTTCAAAGAAGCCGTTGCTGGAGGATTGATTGATATGGACCACCGGCACGGTCGATTCCACATCGTCCATGAATTCGGCAATGGAACCTTCCAGATCAATCCGCCAGCCTTTGCGTTGCAGCTGGGGCAGGGCACCGCCGAGAAAGTTGAGCACTTCACGGTTGCCGCGAATCTGCATCAGCATGTCCCCGCGTTTTCCGCGAAAGCCAAGATCGGTGATCGTTTCGAGCGCCTTTCGCTCGGCTTCCGGATTGCGCACCTGGAAATCGAGCAGATCGTCCTCGGACGGAATGGAGAAGCTGCCCAGCGCTTCTTCGCGTCCGGCCACGAGCTGCACCATGCCGTATTCGGCGTAGAGGGTGGCGGAAAGGGTATGCTGCACTCCGTCGACTTTCAGGCGGAAGCGCGGCTTGGCCGGGGAGAGCGAAAGCATGTCCGCGGTGACGTTGGTTTCGATCTCGGTCAGCTTTTCAAGCATGGGGAGTTCGTTCTTCATGAACGATGGAATGGCATCGCGCGGAATACGTACGGGGCCGTCGTAGATGGCGCGCATCGGGCCGGGCAGGACGTTTTCCAACTTCTGGAAAACACCATCCTGGAGAATCCAGCCATTGCCTCCACTTACGACACAGGTGAAATCATCGCCGTGGTCCGTCTGGAGGGTCAGCACCAATTCGCCGGTTTCCTCATCGAGTTTCATGTCGATGGAGGTGGATACGATGCTTTCATCGACCATCAGATAGCCGTCCACGCCGCCCTCGTAGATGGGTTTCCCAGCGCATAGTTCCAGAATGTTAATGAAGTCGGAGAGCGATGCGGTGAATTTTCCTTTAGCGGGACCTTCGCAGATATCTTCGATGACAAAGAGCAGGTTGTCATCGGTGGTGTTCAGGGCCATGGCCTGGTTTTTCGGGACCTCATTCAGGGGAATGATTTGGCCGGCGGCTTCGACGGCACAGCGCATGGGAACCTGCTTGTCTTTCAGGCTTTCGCGCCAGCTCTGTTTTAGAATAATCCGCAGTTCAGCCGGCGTGCCGTTGGGATCGCGGGTGTGGTACGCCGTTTCATCGAACGATGCCAGCCGCTCGGCGCGCCGTTTTTCCTCGGCCACCTTGTCGACGCGGTGCGGGTCGGAGTAGAGGCGAACCGCTTCCAGCCCCAGCGCGACCAGATGGGCGCAGATCTTGCCTTCGTCCCGGTTTTCACGGCATGGACAGTGGTTTTCGACCAGGCCGTCTTTGAGCACCTCGAACTTGCTGCGCATGCCGCGGATGCCGATCGATAGCTGCCCCGTCACAAACGGGGGATCGAAGGTTACTTTCTCCACTTTGCCGCGCTCGAAAAGCGTCATGCCATCCTTGAACGTCTGGTGGCCGGCCCAATCTTTCAAAATCTTCTGTGTAAACGGTACGTGCATGATTCCTGATGGGTGAAATGTGAGCCGTGATTTGTAATCTGGTTGATCACTCATCCTCAAAAGTATTCTGACAAAATTTCGGTGCGGTTCCGGTCGAGTGGGATTGGGTCCATGCGTTTCCGGGGTGGATATGGCATTCATGCCTCACTTTTCAATCGTCACGGATGGCTGGAAACCGCTAGAAAGTAACCATGAGATTTTCCAATAAGATTCTGTTCAGTCGGCGCGGGGTGAAGGTGTTTTTCACCTTGTTGCCCGTATATCTGGTCGTCACAGTGGGTTACTACAGTCTGCCGTGGTCGGTGCGGCAGGCGGTGTATTACCGTGCACCATCCCTTGACCACAAACTACGGGAGCAGGGGTACAACATCCTGCAGGGATACGATGAGCTGGCCCTGTTCGGGCACGATGCGAAAGTTCCGATAGAGGGAACCTATCGCGGCGATCAGGTGTATGGCGGCTTCCCATCACAGGGCCTGAAGGTTTTCGGGCGCGTGAACGTGCTGGAAAACCGGGGCTATGTGGTGGGCTACAGCGAATCGATGCGCAATCCGCTTTGGGCGGCCTACCGCATCTTCGACGTTCCACGGCTCCATTCGGGAAAAAGGGAATCGCGCTTTTCCGTGGATGCGCGTACGAGGGCCCAGGTGGCGCACAACGACTATACCCATTCCGGCTATGACCGCGGCCACATGGCCCCGAACTATGGCATTGCCACCCGCTACGGTCCGGAGGCCCAGAAGGAAACCTTCCTGATGAGCAATATCATCCCCCAGAATCCCGTCGTAAACCGGCATCTCTGGAAGGACCTCGAACATCGGGTCGCCCGGCAATACGGCTGCTATTTCGGCGAAGTCTGGGTGATTACCGGTCCGGTCTTCCAAGGCAAGATCAAGCGGCTGGATTCCGGCGTGCCGATTCCCTCGGCCTACTACAAGATCATCGTCGATGAACATGGCGGGGAATTGCGGGTGCTGGCCTTTCTGGTGGAGGAGCGCTGTCCACCCTACACGCGCATCAAGACACGGCTGGTCAGCATTGATGAAATCGAGCAGGTCACCGATCTGGATTTTTTCCCCGACCTGCCCGCGGAGATCGAAACCAAGCTGGAATCGCAAAAGGCCACCCGCCTTTGGCCGTGGCTGGTGCCCGCCGCCAAATACCGGCTGGCCCGCAAAACAAGTTAGGTGCCAACCGCATCATATCCCGCTCTTGCACACGGATTCCTTTTGGCTAGAATGCCTCTGTTGTTAACCTAACCAGGAGAAGAAAAACATGAGATTCAAGGTGGATGAAAATACCTGTATTGCCTGCGGCGCATGCGAGGAAACCTGCCCGGAGGTGTTCGAGGTGGATGAGTTTTCCAGCGTAAAGCTCGATCCCGTTCCGGAAGAACTGCAGGCCAGCGCTCTCGAAGCTGAAGAGGGCTGCCCGGTCGATGCGATCTCCCACGAAGATTAATCATCGCGCGAAGCCGCAAATAAAAACCACTGCGGCCTCCGCGTCTCTGCGAGGAATCATCATGAGTGATACCATACAAGGAGGATGCTATTGCGGGGCCGTGCGGTACGAGAGCACCGGTAAGGTGCTCCGTTTCATCAACTGCCATTGTCCCGACTGCCGCAAGCTGTCGGGCGCGACCTTCGCCTCCATCATCGTCGTTGAATCCGCCGGCTTCCGCTTGGTCTCCGGCGAGGCCAATCTTGAAACCTTTCAGTCCTCGCCGGGCAAGCAACGTTGCTTCTGCAAAACCTGCGGCGCGCACGTCATCGCCCGGTTCGAGGCCAAGCCCGGAATGTTGCTGATCCGCGCCGGCTCGGTCGACGGTGATCCCGGCGTCCGGCCCGATGCCCACATCTGGGTCGACCACAAAGCCCCGTGGTACGACATCCTCGACGCCGTCCCGCAGTACAAGGAAGGCTTGTCGTAGGGATGGAAACCGTTGATATCTACTATGCCCGCGTGTGCGGTCTTTGCGACAAGGCCATGGAATTTTTCCGCAGCCGAGGCGTTACCTTTACGGCCTACGCGGTTGAATGGGACGCCGGCAGCGACGAGTTCGCCGATTCCGAAAACACCCGCGCCATGTATCGGCGGTGTGGCGGTAAGGTCGACTTTGTGCCGCAGATGTTCATTGGTACGCTGCACATCAAGGGCTGGAAGCAGCTGGAACCCATGATCGAGTCCGGCGAGATAGACCGTCTCATTCCAAAGCCGCCCGAAGAATAGTCCTCCGTGCTGCACCTATTCGATTTCCAGCCGCTGATCCGGCGGACGGATCTCGTGCTACTCGCCATTCCGGCCCTCTTCGCCACCTGGTGCGTCATCACCGCCTCGCTTATTGCCCGCTACTGGTCCCGCAAACCCGCCGCTCCATAGACTTCTTTAACAGGCTAACGGGAAAAGATGGATTTTTTGCGGCGATGGTTTCTTGTCCCTTTCATTACTGCTCGTTTTAATCTTCTCAATACCCGCAAAACGATGTATAGGCCCTTTAGGACATCAGGGGGTGTAATGGGTGCGAAGTCCACGATCATTGCGGGGATCCTGCTATCGGCCGCTTGCAGTCAGGCTCGGGTGCACGATTGGGAATGGTATGTGTCGATGTACGGTGGATGGAGTCAAACCAGTAGTGGCGATGTGAATGGTACCGCGACGCAATCTACGTACACCTATACCAATCCCACAGCGGTAGTGGTCGAGTATCCGGTTAACAGTTCGTATAACAGTGACGAGAGTTTTCTAATTGGGATGCGCAGTGGTATTTGGCTGCCCGTTGCAGAGAGTCGGTTGGGACTTGCCGGAGACATTTCCTTCAGCTTGATTGATTCGGGTTCCGACGACACGGAAATCATGCTCGTACCGTTGTCGGCACTCCTGCTCTATCGCTTCCCATTGATTGTTTCCGATGAATTCCCGCATGGCCGACTGCAACCTTATCTAGGGGTCGGTCTCGTCGGGGTTTCGGGCCAAATATCGACCCGGGTGGATCGGGGCGATGGTTCGACGTTTACAGCCGAAGCATTGACATCGGCAGTAGGGGGGAGCGCGCATGCCGGTTGGGCTTGGTGCTTTGACCAACATTGGGCGACTTTTTTTGAATACCGGTACCTTTACTCCGAAGGGTTGTCAGGTGCCGATGACGATTCCAGTGCCACGCCCATCTTTCCGGATGAAGGCCCTGTTACGGATACCCATACCGATTTTGAAGGCTCTGCTATTTCCATGCACCAGATCGTCTGCGGATTCATCTATACTTTCTAATGCTGCGAATCAACGTTCATTATCTTACCTAAAATCCCATTGTTCTGGAATCTATGTCCATCTGCGTTAATCTGCGGGGCAACAACTTGCTGGGAAGTTTGCTGTGGAAAAGGATCAATGGGAATTCTGGATCGATGTAGGTGGCACGTTCACCGACTGCATTGCTCGTTCGCCGTCGAACGAGCTGGTCACGCGCAAAGTGCTCAGTTCCGGCGTAACCAAGGGCAGGGGAGCGCATTCCGGCGACCGCCTGAACGATCCGGGGCGCGGCGGCGACCCGGACGGTTTTGGGACTGGCTATACATTGCATTTGTTTGATGCTTCCGGCGCCGCCCCCGGCGGCCACGGTCAAAACCAGCTCCTCCGCGCCGGCCAGACCGCTCCCATTACTCTGCCTGCAAAGATGCAACTTTCATTGGATTCCGGCGATCAGCTTATCATCGAGACACCCGGCGGTGGTGGTTATGGAAAAGGAGATGGCAGCGTATGAAATTAAAGCGCATGCGGCATCGCGTATCCGGAGCGGTTTATTTGGCGGCGGAGGTTTCCGGACGCTGGATGTTGCTGGATCAAGGATCCGCCGAGAACATGCTGGCCCTGCTGGACTATACGTTGGCGGAGTTGGTTGAGATCTTTGAGCTGATGCCCTGCAACGAAGATGAATATGAGGAGCTCCTGCCGTTTCATCCTGTGGCCTACCGGGATTTTATGCTGTATGAACAGCATGCCATTAATGCAGCCCGGGGATTTGTTCGAAAGTACATGCCGCGCCGTTTGCCGATCGTAAACCTGTTCGAGCGGTTGACCGGGCAAGTTTTCCCGAAGCTCAAGCCGGCGGGGCGCTATTATCGGTTTCCGATCTATTACATGGGGAACCACCTCAACTTTATCACCAACAACCAGCCGATCGCCATGCCGGCCTATACACGCGAACTGGATTACGAACTGGAAATTGCGGCGATCATCGCGAAGCCCTTGAAAAACGCTTCGCCCGAGGAGGTCACCGATGCGATCGCCGGGTTTGTGATCCTGAACGATTTCAGTGCGCGCGATATACAGTTGGATGAAATGCAGAGCGGCTTTGGTCCGGTTAAATCGAAGAATTTCGGGAATGCCATATCGGCGGTGATGATCGGGAAATCCGAACTGCTGGACGTCATCGATGATCTACGTGCGCGTGTGCTGATCAATGACGAGGTGGT
>JBNLGU010000041.1:0-23893 GCA_050306215.1 Pontiella sp. | reverse complement strand
GAGATCGCCCCCTGACCAAGCCACGTTTCCAATTGCAACGCGCCCCCCGCATCCAGAATTTCAGAACCGCCAACAATCGGCGTCGCCGATGCCGTTCCAACAACCATTCCAACCGCTGTGGCCAGTAGCAACCCAATCTGAAAACCCGTTTTTTCCTTCACCATATCTCCTTGTTGTTATTGTCTATGTTTCCGCTTGTTTTCGTATCATCACCCGCTCAAAATGCCGCAAACCGACACCAAATTCCGGATAAAGGGGGCGGAAAATATATATTCAAAATGTCTATTTCAACGGATTTCAAAAAAAAAATCGCTTATCAGGAACAAGCAATTTCGCAACCGCATAACATGCAAAGAATTGCTGAAAACAACCAAAATAAAGGAGGAAGAAAAACCGGAACAAGAACCGGTCACCGAGGCCCTTTGAAAAACGCTGTCGGGAAATGACTACATCATGAAGATCAGCCTTCAGAGCCCCCCCGCGTCAAACTCCCGGAGGGAAAGGCAAAACATCATTTCATGGAACGGACCCGGCCCCTTTTCCCATAGTCAGTACCGTTACGAAGACCTTCACCGAGCGCATTAAAAGCGCAATCATGCTGCGAATGAATCGGCCCCGGCATCGCAATCGCAATACGCATCCAGAAATCCGCCGAGGGCGTTCATCGCTTGTTCGGCATCGCACCCGTCGGCCGAAACCTCCAACAGATCGCCATGTTGAACACCCAGAATCAAAAGCTCGAAGATGCTGCGGGCGTCGGCCCGGTTGCCGTCGACCGACACAACAATCTTTGCCTCATGCGCACCGGCAATCTTCGCCACCTCGGCAGCGGGACGCATATGCAATCCACGCCGGTTCTTGAATTGTATGGTCCGGTTAACCTGTTTCATGCCACACCCCTTCATTCAGACTTTCACACAAAGCAATTCCTATGCCTTTTTGTAAGTGTTTGCGGAATACTTATCATGTTTATGTTCTAGCGGAATGATCTGTGTCTCAAGAATCGCTTTGCATACCGGCAGAGCCGTGATTTTATGGAACAGGGCGGCTCCACCGAACGGCAGTACAAGGACCGGATGCACGGCGGGCTAAAGGCCGAATACGAGCAAGCCGTTCCGGGGATGTTCCAGCTACCCGACCTGCCGAGGAACCCTCGAACCGGACCCCGGGCGCGAGGATTGACGAAGGAGCATCAGCTCGAGGGCTGGTTCGTTCATGCGCCTTGGCGTTTCTGCGCGAATAGAACCTGTTAGAAGTCGATTCCGAGGCTGGCGTAGAGGCGCGCTTCGGACGGGATATCGTTGCCATCGTATTCCACGTTGCCACCCAGCGAATAGGCCCCGCCGACATCGACCTTCACACCCACCAGATTGACGCCCACGCCGGCCGTCGCAACCCAATCCTGCCAAGATGCGGCCAGATTGCGGTAAGCACCCAGGCGTAGTGCGAGGGCCCACACATCGAACTCGCCGCCAAAAGAGAGCCGCTGAATATCGTAGCCCGGCAGCACCGTCCCCGCTTCCAGCAGATCCAAATTACCCTCCACGGTGAGGCGACGGGACGGAATGTATGCCGCACCCACCGTGAGCTGGGGATCGACTTTTACATCCGGCACAGCAATCGTCTCCGTCTGCGTTACTCCACCGTTCAGTGTTAGATCAACCGTATCGGTAAAGCCACCGAAGCTCGGACGGTTCAGGTTGTGGCCCACGGCGGCAAACTGGAACTTCGGCATGCGGTACAGGACACCTAGATCGAGGCCGATATTCATCGAACTTTCAGCGTTATCAGAGAGGTCTTCCAGCACTTGGTCGTTGTTGTCGTTGAACACCCAGACCTTGGTGCCGAGCACGGTGCCGTGCATCAGCTTGGCCGTCGCCCCGACCGACAGGTTTTCGCTCAGCGCCCAGCCGTAGCTGATTGGAATCTCAACCAGATTGAATCCACGCCCCACAACCGTGGTCAGGTTGGTGTCGATGCTCCCACCTCCAATCAGATTATCGATCAGATCGATTGCGGCATCGATCTCAGAACCGGTCAAATCGCCGGTTCCCGCCACGTCGCCAAACTGCTCATCGAGATATCGGACCGTCGTACTGTCCGCAGCCACCCCGAGGGCACTACCCAGCAGCGTGCGCTGATCCAACGACAGATTGTAGGTTCCATCCCATATAAAGCCTTCGTTACTGGCGGCCCCATCGATTTCGGTTGCCAGATCCGCAGGTACGGTATAGCCACCGAGCCCCAGATTGTCCGTGTCCGGAACGGTCCACGCGCCCGCCTCGCCAAACATACGGATCCCGATTCCGAAATGGCCGAACTGGACCGAGCTGCCGGCGGCCGCATCGGCATACAGCGCATCGCCACTGTCGAGGCTTCCGACAATCCCAACCAGGGACAGGAGCGAGTCCACGTTTTGCGGATTGGCCGAGAGGGTTCCGGCATCGAATGAGTCAAAGTCGATATCGGCCAGGATGTCGAGATAGCGACCCATGTCCTCGGTCATCGTGTAACCGACGCCAAACCCTATGGTCTCCCAGCTGAAGTCCTGCCGGGAAAGCTTGTTGTTGTCGACCCCGCTGCGCACAAAAGCCCTTTCGCCGAAAAAACCGAAAGCCGCAGGATTGTGCCACTGTGCCGAGGCATCGCTGACCGATGCCGCATTCGCACCGGCCATGCCCATTGCCCGCGCACCGGTCAGGGAAAACTGCTCCCCGTATACCGCTCCTTGAAATAGCAATGCCATTACCGCCGTGGCCGCTACAGACTTCAACCGCTTCGCTCTCATTCTATTCTCCTTGCTGGATTTATGGATTTGCCCATGCGTATCGCCCAACACTTTATAGGATGGCGCAACAAAGACAAGATGATCGCACTAGGGACTGTACAGCCCGGCCGTATGCGCTAGGATCGCCCCGACAACACGGGAGGAACCTATGAAACAACTGGTATACTTTGCAGTCATTGCCGGCCTGCTGGCCGCTACGGGATGCAAGAAGCAGGAGGATGGCTCCGTCGAAACGATGACGCCGGAGGAAATCGGCAACACCGCGGAGCAGATGGCGGAACAAACACAGCAAATCGGCATGCAGGCCAAGGAAAAGGCCACCGAGGTCAAAGCCAAGGCCGAAGCGGTCACGCAGGAGGTGGCCCAAAAGACGGAAGAGGCCGTGGCGGCCTTGAACGTGAAGAAAGAGGATGTCCTGGCCGATCTGGACCAATCCATTGAACAGGTCAAGAAGAAGGTTGCGGCATTCGAAAAAACCCAGCTACTCGCCTACATGGATCAATACAAAGCGGTCATCCTGGAAAAGAAGGACGAGATTGCCGCCCTTACCGAACAGGTCAAGGCGTTGCCCGTTACGGAGTTGATGGGCGACAAGGCGAAGGAGCTCAAGAGCCAGCTCTCGCAATACTCCGACCAGTTTAGCGCCCTCAAGGACCGCTACTCGCTCTATCTCGACCAGCTCAAGGAATACGGCGTCGACCTGTCGGATTACCTGCTATAGGCCTTCCGGACGGGAATACCCCCAACGCACTTAACGCGTTTTTGCATTACGGATTCGCTCATCGAATCCAAAAATCGATCTAGCACCGACTTCATTCCATTCGAATCTCCTAACACTAGCTTCATACCCAATAAGGGTTCGCCATGCCGCATGGGGCGGCGTGGTTGAGAATTCTAGAAACAGGAGATTGCAGAATGAAGAAGCACATGACTTATTTGCTGGGGGCCGCCGTTGCCGGCTCCGTTGCGTCGTACGCCGCACCCCAGAACGGACCGTTTGGGTTTGAACCGCTGACCGAATCGGCCAATAGCGCGGACTGGAACCCCGCCGCACCGTGGAACATTCCGGAAGGGTTCGTCCAGATCGCCGTGGCAAATGAATCCGCACTGAACATCTACGACGGCGGACGCAACGACTTGCACGACATGAACACGGTCAATGAAACCGGCAAGCATGCCGGCCGTTTCCTCTACACCACGCACGAAGTCCGCGGGCAGGCCGAAGGCGGCGCCGTATCCGTGGTCGACCTGCGTACGGGCGAAGCGAAAATCATCGCGCAGGATCCTTCGTGGAGCGCAGTCGATGGAATCACCTGGACCCCTTGGGGCACGGTCCTTTTCGACGAGGAAATCTCTGACGGACAGGTATTCGAGCTGGTGCTGGATAAAAACGATCTGACATCGGGGACCGTGCAAGAACGACCGTCCATCGGACGTATGGCCCACGAAGGGATCCAAGTCGGCCCCGACGGATCGGTTTACGTGGTCGACGAATTCCGCGGACAACGCGAAGAATTCGGCGGCGGCATCTACAAGTTCGTTCCGGACCACTACGGCGATCTCTCATCCGGAAACCTCTATGTGCTGAAAGTGACCGGCAACGACGACGGAACCGGCCAAGGCGAGTGGGTTGGCCCGATCGATCCGGCAAACGCACGCCAGAGCGGCACTGAATTCGGCGGCCACGGCTACAATCGCCCCGAAGATCTCCAGATCATCGGCAACACCCTCTATGCCGCCATCACCGAAGGCGTATACATTGACGGCTCCCAGACCTTCGATGGCCGCGTGCTGGCGATCAACCTCAATACGCTGGAGGTTTCCAATTTCGTGAAACCCGGCTTCAATGTTTCTGTTGAAATCGGCCGCCCCGGCGATGAAGATTTCGAGACCGGCTTCGACAACCCCGACAACCTGGCGAAGACGCCCGACGGCAAGCTCGTCATCGTCGAAGACAATGTCCCGTCCGACATCTGGATTGCTGAATGCGACCACAACAACGACGGCATGGCCGACGAGGTGAATCTGTTCGCTTCGCTGACCGATCCACGCGCCGAAGGCACCGGCATCTACTTCGGCAAGAACCCGAAGACGCTCTTCGTTAACGTTCAGCATTCCGCCGCCGATGATGGAGACGCCACTTGGGCCATCATCAAGCAGTAAATCCCGCTGTAAGGACAAGAAGAAGGGTGGCTTCGGCCACCCCTTGGGCCTGTTGAGAAAGTGCCGATATTTTGTTGTAGGGCGGAAATGGTTGAAAACCTTTCCGCCGCGGCTGAAAGGTCTAGGACCGTTTCAGTCCTACAAATACATAAATCTAGTTGATCAGCAGGATGTGCCCGTGCCGGACATCAATGGACACGCTTATGCTCAATAGTCTGAAGGGCGGCTTCGGCCGCCCTTTTTTAGTGCTCGACGGGAATGCGCGCGTCCTCGACCGGCGTATGGCGTTCGAGGATATCGATGCTCTTCCAACGCCCCGACTTGAAGCGCCAGCAGAAGCCGAGCGACAGGATGGCAATATAGAAAAGGCACCACAGCCACGCCGCCACCGGCCCGGCGCGGAAAACAAGCACCAGCACCAGTTCGCCGACCGCAAAGAGGCTCCACGCCAGACTGGTATGGAAATACATCACGAAATGCGTATCCCCCGCCCCTTTCAACGAACCACTGATAATAAAGTTCGTGGCATCCATGACGCCCCATGCCACCAGTACGATCAAAAGCCGGCGGCAGATATCGAATACTTCCTGCGATGCGGCAACGCCGTCGTTTTGCCCGAACAGGTTGACGTAGAAATGGGGAAAGAGGACGAAGGTGACGACCAGCGGTATCGTATAGACCATGCCCGCCTTCAGCGCAATCCACCCCGATTTTTCTGCCAGGTCCGGCTGCCCGGCCCCCATGTACTGACCCACCATGATCGATGTCGCGATGCCCAGCCCGATCATTGGCATCAAGGCAAACAGGTTGATGCTCAGCGCCATGTTGCTGGCAATCGCCGCCGCCTCGCCCTGCCGGCCCAGTAGGAGCACAAACAGGGAAAACGACGCCAGGTCGAGGAAGAGATGAATACCCGACGGCCCGCCATAGCGAATCATCCGCTTCATCTGGCCGATATCCCAACGTAACGCCGACCGCGTCGCGAAGCGTTCATGGAATCTGGGGGAAAAGAACAGGGCCAGCATGATCCCGGGGCTCACCCAGCCGGCAATCACCGAGGCGATCGCGGCTCCGGCAATCCCCATTTCCGGGAAGCCCAGCTTACCGAAGATCAGAATGTAGTCCAAAACCACGTTGACCACATTGCCGATCACGTTGGCCACCATCACGGTTTTCGTGTCGCCGCGGCCGGAGAAAAATCCGCTGATGGCGGCACCTACCGGCTGGGAGACAGAGCCGAGCATGAGGATGGTAAAATAGATCCGTTCCTGCCCGAACACCGCCGGTCCGTGGCCGCTGACCTTGAGGAAATAGATGCCCAGCGGAATAAGCAGTAGCATGACCGGCCAAGACAGCAGGGCCAGCCAGATTCCCTGCACGGTGGCCACGGAACACTTTTCGTATTCGCGAGCCCCGTGGTATTGCGCCACGAAGGTATTGGAATAGGCGGCCAAGGCAAGGAACCCGCACAGCATCGTAAAGCACAGGATGCCGGCCGGAACGGCCGCGCGGAATGCCTCCGGGCTGTACCAGCCAAGGAACATGCGGTCGCAAAAGTTCAGCAACGAAAAGGAGCCGGTACTGATGATCAGCGGCCACGCGATCTTCAGCAATTCACGGTAGCCGCCAAACGAACGGTTCTCTGTTTCGGTGCCATGCATAGGGGGCGGAATCTACGCCGAATCCAATACGGGAGGAAACAGAAAACTTGGTTTTAGGCTAAATCCGGAAAAAGCGGCGGATGCCAAGAAAACCTGCCCCGCTCATCAGCAGGATCACCAGCGTGGCCGGCTCGGGAATCACATCCCAGCCCATATCCTCCATCATGGCTATTTCGAGATCGGAAATGCTTCTGACCGATTGCCCGTTTGCGATGTAAGGCGTCATCAGCGTATTGCCGAACGTGGCTTCATCCAGATGCGATAGGCTCGATCCTGCTTCATAGCTGCTTGGCGCATAGATGGGCACCAGTCCCCCGTAGAGGTTGGTAGCGTTATATCCACTGAAAAAGACTGGCGCATCGAGTTCGTTGAAGTTGCCGGGCGTTCCTGTTCCGCCATTCAGCGGAGCATTGCCGGAACCATCGACCAGAAAACGCTCATAGCTCGTTAATCCGTAACCTCCATATCCAAAATCATCGGATGTGGAGTTGTAGCTTGTAAACCATCCCAGCGAATGGCCGATTTCGTGAAGGATCACGCTTCGAAAATCGATCTCACCTGAATCAGGTTCGGTCTCGCCAAAGTTCCAGGCCAGCCCCGCGGCATCGACATCGTAGCGGATGAAGGTGTCCCATGTGTTCCCGGCATCATAGGCTTCGCGCCAGGCGAGCTCGCTGCCGGTCCAGATGGTTTGCTGTCCTCCACCATCCGTGCCGCTGAGTAGATAGCTGGAAGATCCGCCCAATGTCGTTCCATTAAAGGAATTCCACATCACGTGCATATTGATCTGCCGTACAGGCTCGTTGTTGATCACGCGGCCCCACTCGTCGATCGCCGAATGGATATCTGCCTGTTGCGTTGCAGACCACGCTTGTGTGTTGGTTGCGCCGTTCCAAACCTCGCCCACGTCGTAATAGTGGATATCGAAAGATCCATACGATTCGACCGTCACCGCCCCGGCGGCAACCGCGATCCATAAACCGACCCCTATCAGCAGATATTTCATAACAACTCCCACAAGGGACATAGTTGGATGCATTTGCCGTGCCGATATGCTGAATATTTTTATGATCAAGAGTTGCATCAACAGCAATCAATGAAGAATGAGCCTGCCTTTCCCGTCATTCCTGACTGGACACATAAACCCCTTGCGGCATAGTTGTTGACCCACTCCAAGGAGAACCGATTGCTATGAAACATATTCAAGCTCCCATTATAACCTGCGGCATCTTTTTTATACTGCTCCTGCAAGGCTATGCGTCCACCGAACCAAACGAGGAAACGGCGACCATCGAGAGCCCAAAGTATGTCTTCTTCTTCCTCGGCGACGGCATGTCCACAGCCCAGGTGCAAGCGGGACAGGCCTTCAAGAGCGGCAAAGAAAACTCCGCAAC
Organism: Pontiella sp.; assembly: GCA_050306215.1. Lineage (GTDB taxonomy): Bacteria > Verrucomicrobiota > Kiritimatiellia > Kiritimatiellales > Pontiellaceae > Pontiella. The sequence goes on along the minus strand of JBNLGU010000041.1, from coordinate 15,887 downwards.
TGCGCTACTGGTCGCAAGCAACCAGCTACACATGACCCGCATGCCGGTGGCCGGGCTGGCTACGACCTACTGCAACTCGCGCTTCATTACCGATTCCGCGGCAGCCGCAACCGCCTTTGCCTGCGGCACCAAGACCCGTCCAGGCACCCTCGGACGCAACACCGACCTCGACACCTCCTACAAAAGCATCGCCGAGCTGGGACAGGATCGGGACCGGGCCATCGGCATCGTATCCAGCGTTTCGCTTTCGCATGCCACACCCGCCGGTTATTACGCAAATGTGAACAGCCGGAACAGCTATTGCGAGATCGGCTACCAAGCCGCCCAAAGCGGCTTCGAATTTTTCGGGGGCGGATTGTTTCCGGAGATGAACAGCAACAAAAACAGCGGCAAGATTCCCTTGCGTCAGGCCTTCGCCAATGCCGGCTACACCACCCTCACCGACAAGGCCAAAATCCTCGGACTGAAAGACCTGCAGGCCGGAAAGGTCATCTGTTCCGTGGCCACCTCCTACGACGGCAATGCCATGCCTTTCGCCATCGATCACCCGACGGAGGACTTTTCGCTGGCGGAAATCACGCAGGTCGCCATCGACTACCTGCAGTCCGCCCCCAACGGCTTCTTCATCATGGTGGAAGGCGGCAAGATTGACTGGGCCTGCCACGCCAACGACATTGCCACGGCGCTACATGAAGTCATCGCCTTCGATGATGCCGTTGGCGTTGCCCTGGATTTTCTGAAACAACATCCCGACGAAACCCTCATCGTAGTCACCGGCGACCACGAAACCGGCGGCCTGTCCCTCGGCTTCCGCGGCACCCACTACGGAACCGATCTGGCCAGGCTACGCGGCCAAACGCGTTCGGGCGTACGCTTCAATGCGATGGATTTGCAGGCATACAAGCAAACCCATCCCTGGAAAAGTGCGGAGGAGAGCAACATCGACGACGACATGAAGGGGCTGATCCAATCCTGCTTCGGACTCGCCTGGACGGAGCTTTCGGCCTACCAGCACGAACAACTGGAAGCCGCCTATGATGCGTCACTGGGAGGCGTAAAGACCGACAACCGCCCCAGCGGCTACGATCTGGAGGGATCCACCGATGTCGACTATCTCTCCTACGGCGGCACCGAGCCCCTGACCGTTACCATTACCCATATGCTGGCCAACGAAGCCGGCTTGCAATGGACGACCTCCGGCCACACCGCCATTCCGGTTCCGGTTTTCGCAGCGGGCCTTGGATCGGAACGCTTCAGCGGATTCTACGACAATACCGACATCGCCAAGCGGATAGCGGATATCATGGGATTGCCCCCTCTGCCGGAAGAGGATGCCGCGAAAGCCGGTCCATCCGCCTTCTGAGATCCTTTATGCACTAAACGCCAGACTGTTGATAACCTGTTAACGGCCATTTAAAAACCTCGCAATAGCCCTGAAAACAAAGCCTTTTCTGGTCAAAAGGCGGTAGTTGACAATTTTGCACGCAAATACCTCTTTACAAATAAAGGTTTCAAACGATTATTTGAATTCATGAACACGCTAGGAAGCACCAAAAACCGTCTACTTAACGCCGCTTGCAATATCTTTGCGGAAAAGGGATTCCGCGATGCCACCATCGCCGAGATCTGCGAGGCTGCCGATGCCAATATTGCCGCAGTGAACTACCATTTCGGCGACAAGGAGTCGCTCTACGATGCCGTTTGGCACCATGCCTTCGATTTGACCAACTCCGCATTTCCGGTCAATGGCAATCTTCCGGACAACCCAACGCTTTTCGACGTCCTGTACAGTCATGCCAATGCCTTCCTGCATCGGGTTTTCAGCGAATCCGACACCGGGTTGTTTGCCAAGCTGCTCTACCGCGAAATGGCCTCGCCCACGCTGGCGCTTGACCGGATTGCGCAGGAAGTGCTCCAGCCCCAGAGCGAGTTTCTCGCAACAGCCCTGCGGAATGAATTCGGCGCGGCCATGAGCGAAGCCCAGCTTCAACGATGCATGCATAGCATCATCGGCATGTGCGCCTTCTACAACTTTAGCCGTCCCCTGCGCGAACGCGTACTGGGTTGCAAGACGTTGAACGAGGAGCAAATCGTAGCAACAGCCCGGCATATTGCCGCCTTTTCGCTCGGAGGACTGAAGGAAATCATGAAAGAGCAAGGTTGAACCATGCAAGCTATCCGTCAGATCCGTCGGATCGGTCCCATCATTTCTTGTACGTTGCTGGTTTCTTCCTGCGCGGTATTTGCGCCGGACGACCGCAGCGATCTCCGCCGCACCGCTCCCAAGCGGTTTTCGCTCTATACCGAACATGCGGTCGACACCACCAACTGCTGGTGGACCCATTTCGAATCGGACGAACTCAACGCCTTGGTGAACGAGGCCCTGACCAATAGTCCAACCATCCAGCAAGCCTGGGCGCGACTGGCCCAGGCCGAAGCGCTCGCCAGACAGGCTGGCGCGGCACGGCTTCCTTCGGCAAACTACGAGGGGGCGGCATCCTCCACCAAAATGAGTGCAACGGACACGACCACCGAAAGCTATTCTCTCGGCCTGAACGCCTCGTACGAGCTGGATCTGTGGGGCCGGATCAAGTCGCAAGCGCAAGCCGCGGCGCTGGACCGCGCCGCCTCCCGCGAGCAACTCAACAGCGCCATGATCACCCTCTCCGCCCAGGTGGCCTTGCGCTGGAGCGCCATCCTCTCGCAACAGATGCAACTGGCACTGCTGCAAAAGCAACTGGAAGCCAACCAGACTTCGGAGGAGCTGATCGAATTGCGCTTCCGTAAATCGCTGTCTTCCGCATTGGATGTCTACCAGCAACGGCAGATTGTCGCCGCCACGGAATCGGCCATTCCCTTGGCCCAGCTGCGCGAACAGCTCCTGAAGAACGAACTGGCGGCGCTGCTCGGCCGAAGCAGCCCGGCCTCGTTGCAGCTTGGGGAAACTACCTTGCCAAGCATCGGAGGGCTGCCGCCCATTGGTATTCCCGCCGATCTGCTGGCCAACCGGCCCGACGTGCGCCAGGCCGGCCTAAAGCTGCGGGCGGCCGACTGGAGCGTGAGCGCCGCACGCGCCAACCGCTTGCCCGCAATCCGGCTGTCGGCCTCGGCCGCGTATACGGATAGCGAACTGTCCGGCTTGTTCGACGACTGGATCGCCAATCTGGCGGCCAGCGTGACCGGTCCAATCTTCGAAGGCGGCCGGCGCAAGGCCGAAGTCGCACGCACCCGGGCCGTGGTGGATGAGCGCCTTGCCGCCTATCGCGAAACCGTGCTCAACGCCGTGAAGGAGGTCGAAGATGCGCTCGTCTCCGAACAGCGGCAACGCGACTACATCGAATCGCTGGACCGCCGGTTGGAAGCCGCGCGGCTTTCCTACAACGAGTCGATCAACCGCTACCGCAACGGACTGATCGAATACACCACCGTCCTCATCCAGCTCAACACGCTGCAAGCGCTGGAGCGTGATCGCATCCAGGCGCAATACGACCTGCTTCAGTACCGCATTACCCTCTACCGCGCCCTCGGCGGTAGCTGGCCCAATGAATTTGCATCGAATTAACGGAGAACCCCCATGAGCAAAACCCTCAAACTTCTCATCTGCGTTGCGCTGGTCATGGTCGCCCTGGTCATTGCCCTGGGTTTGATCCTCACGGCGCCCAAGGCGGAAAAGAAACCGCCGCCGAAGACCGCCGCGCTGGTCGAAACCATGTCGCTTAGTAACAGCAACGAGACCGTTGTACTCGAACTGACCGGTACCGTCGCGCCGGCGGAGGAGATTGTGCTGCGCGCCCGCGTCGGCGGCGAGGTGGTGGGTATCAACGAAAACTTTGTCGACGGCGGCTTTCTGCAGGAAGGCACCGAAGCACTCAAGATCGATCCCGTCGACTACGAACTGGCACTGGCTTCGGCCGAGTCGGCGCTCGAAACCGCCCGCTTCAACTACAAGCTCGAACTGGGCCGGCAGGACGTGGCCAAGCGCGAATGGGAACTGCTGAAAACCGACAATGCCACCGAACAGGAAAAAGAACTGGCCCTGCGCGTACCGCACTTGGCCGCCAGCAAGGCCGCGCTCGATGCGGCCGAAGCCACGTTGGCCAACGCCCGGCTTGCCCTGGAACGTACGTCGGTCAAGGCACCGTTCAATGCCGTCGTCGTGAGACGCAACGTCAACATCGGCTCCCAGGCCTCGCAACAGGATGCCTTGGCCACCTTGGCAGGAACGGATGCCTATTGGGTGGTCGTCACGATCCCCGTCGACCGCCTGGCCTGGCTTGAAATCCCCGGTAGCACGGCCAAGATCGTTTCTTTTTCCGGTGCCGAGCGCGAAGGGCGCGTCATTAAGTTGCTCGCCGACCTCGAGGAAAAGGGGCGCATGGCCCGTATCCTGGTCGAAGTCGAGGATCCACTCTGCCGCCAACCGGCACAGAGGGAAATGAAACCGCTCCTGATCGGCGAATATGTGAAGGTACACGTCGACGGCAAGGAATTGCAAAACGTCTACAGCATTCCCCGCCGGGCCCTGCGCAATAACCGCCAGATATGGATTGCCACGAAGGAGAACACCCTCGACATCCGCGATGTGCAGGTGCTGTGGCGCGACAGCTCGAGCATCCTCGTTCGCGACGGCCTGGCCGATGGCGACCAGCTGATTATCTCCGACCTCACGACGCCGATCCAGAACATGGCGGTCTCCATCTCCAATGCGAAGGAATAACCCCATGGAATTCGAAGAACCCAAACGCGGCCCCATCGCGTGGATGGCCCGCAACTCGGTAGCGGCCAACATCCTGATGGCGGTTCTTATCTTCGGGGGGCTCTTTGCCGCCTTCAAAGTCAAGCAGGAGTTCCTGCCCGAAGCGCAGCTCGACATGGTTTCGGTGGTGGTGCCCTACCCCGGAGCCAATCCCGAAGAGGTCGAACAAGGAATCCTACTCGTGGTCGAGGAAGCCGTACGCGGTATCGACGGTGTCAAGGAAGTCACGGCCACGGCCAACGAGGGAGCGGGCAGTGTGCAAATCGAGGTGCTCGAAGGCCGCGATGTCAACCGCGTTACTGACGATGTCCGCAACGAAATCAACCGCATCCGCACCTTCCCGCTCGAAGCGGAAAAACCGATCGTCAGCACCATCATCCTGAAACGAGCCGTGCTGGATGTGATTGTCTCGGCCGATGTGCCGGACGGTGTCCTTCGCGAACTGGCCGAACAGGTGCGCGACCGGTTGCTGCAATCCGATGGCATCACCCAGGTCGAGTTTTCCAATGTACGCAACTACGAGATTGCCATTGAAATCCCACAGGACAAGTTGCGCGAACTTAACCTGACGCTGCAGGACGTCGCCAACATTGTTTCCCGCAACTCGGTCGAACTGCCGGGTGGCGGCATGAAAACCCGTGGTGGTGAAATCCTCGTGCGCGTCAAGGACCGCCGGGACCTCGGCCGCGAGTTCGCCCGCATCCCGATCGTCACCGCACCCGATGGCACCCAGCTTCGGCTGGAGGATATCGCCGACATCCGCGACAACTTCGACGAGTCCGACAAGTTTACCTACTACAACGGCAAGCCCGCCCTCACGCTCACCGTCTATCGCATCGGCCGCGAAACCCCAATCTCCGTCGACGACTCCGTCAAGGACGTGCTCGACGAACTGCGCGCCACCATGCCGGATGGCATCGAATTCACCATTTGGGACAACCGTGCCGATTATTTCCGCGGCCGCATGGGGCTGCTGCTCAAGAACGGCGCGCTCGGCCTGTGCCTGGTCTTCATCCTGCTCGGCCTGTTCCTCGAACTGCGGCTGGCCTTCTGGGTCATGCTCGGGATTCCGATTTCCTTCCTCGGCACCTTTCTCTTCATGGACGGCATGGATGTGAGCCTGAACATGATCACCATGTTCGCCTTCCTGATCTCGCTGGGGATCGTGGTCGACGACGCCATCGTGGTCGGCGAAAACATCTACCACTACCACCAGGACGGCATGCCGTTCCTGCAGGCGGCCATCAAGGGCGCGCGCGAAATCTGCATGCCGGTGACATTCCGCATCCTGACCAACATCGTGGCCTTCCTGCCGCTCTATTTCGTGCCCGGCGTGATGGGCAAGTTTTTCCGTAATATTCCCATGGTGGTCTGTACCACCTTCATCATATCGCTGGTGGAGGCGCTCTATATCCTGCCGGCCCACCTCGCCCACCAACGGGAGCTGAAAACCACAAATCCCGTCCACCGCTTCCAACAGCGCTTCAGCCATGGCTTCCGCCATTTCGTGCGCGATATGTACGGCCCCTTCCTCGACCGTGCGCTCCACTACCGCTACATCACGTTTTCGATCGGGCTCGTGATTCTCATCATCACCATCGGTTACGTGAAGAGCGGGCGGCTGGGTTTCGATATGTTTCCCAGCGTCGAATCCGACCTGGGCGTCTGCACCTTTACCCTCCCCTACGGGGCTCCTGTGGAAAAGACCAAGGAAGTCCACGACCGCGTGCTTGCTGCGGGCAACCGCCTGATCGCACAGATCGAACGGGAAACCGGAAAAAAACTCGGCAACGGCGTGTTGTCCGAAATCGGTATTGGCGGCCGCAGCGGCCCCGGCGGGAGCCATGTCGGCAATGTCGTATTCCAGCTTGAAGACCCGGACACCCGCCCGGTTTCCACGAAGGAATTCGTGGACCGCTGGCGCACCATGACCGGTGGGATCGGCGGGCTCAAAAACATTCGCTTCCGCGATGACAGCGGCGGACCGGGAGGGGGCTCCGACGCCCTGACGGTCGAACTGTCGCACCGCAGCATGGAGGTGCTGGAGCAGGCCAGCAAGGAGGTCGCGGAACGCTTGGCCGACTTCCCGATGGTGAAGGACATCGACGATGGCTTCACCCCCGGAAAACCGCAGATCGACTTTTCCATCCTACCCGCCGGACGCAGCCTCGGCCTGACCTCGACCGACATTGCCCGGCAGGTCCGCAACTCCTACTACGGCGCGGAAGCCATCCGCCAACAGCGCGGCCGTAACGAAATCAAGGTGATGGTGCGCCTGCCCGAATCCGAGCGAGACACGGAGCACAGCCTGGAATCCATGATCGTCCGTACACCGGCCGGCACCGAGGTACCGCTGCGCGAAGTCGTGGAGGTCAAGCGCGGCCGCGCCTACACCTCCATCACGCGGCGCGAAGGCCGCCGTGTCATCACGGTTTCCTCCGATGTGAAGCCGCGCGACCAGGTCGCGCAAATGCTCGAAGTGTTGCAGACCGAAATCCTGCCGGATGTGATGCAGAAATATCCCGGTCTCTCCTACTCTTTCGAAGGCCGGCAAGCCGACCGCAAGGAGAGCGTGGGTGGATTGATGACGGGTCTCTTGATTGCGCAGTTGATGATCTATGTCTTGCTCGCCATCCCGTTCAAGAGTTACGGCCAGCCCCTGATCATCATGGTCAGCATTCCCTTCGGGATCGTCGGCGCCGTGATCGGCCATATGATTCTGGGATACAGCCTCAGCCTGATCAGCCTGTTCGGGCTGGTGGCCCTGACCGGCGTGGTGGTCAACGACTCGCTGGTCTTCATCGACTTCGCCAACCGGCAGCGGCGCAGCGGTGCGAACATGCACGATGCCGTGGTGGCCGCCGGCGTGCAGCGTTTCCGACCGATCATCCTAACCACGCTGACCACCTTCTTCGGTTTGACGCCCATGATCTTCGAAACCTCGCGTCAGGCCAAGTTCCTCATTCCCATGGCGATCTCGCTGGGCTTCGGCATCCTCTTCGCCACCGGCATCACGCTACTGCTGATTCCGGCGCTGACGATGATTCTCGACGATCTCGCCGGCATCTTCAAGGGGCGAAAGGGGGGGCATCCGTCTCCGTGAGCCGTTTGCTGCAAGGCAAGGTCTCAACCCACCTGACCCAGCTGACCCTGCCGAGCATCGGCGGGATGTTCGCCATCATGGTGTTCAACCTGACGGACACGTGGTTTGTATCGCGCCTTGGAACGGAACCGCTCGCGGCCATGGGCTTCACCTTTGCGGTGGTGATGATCGTAGGCTCGCTGTCGATTGGGTTTTCAACGGGCGCGGCTTCGATCATTTCGCGCGCATTGGGTGCGGGAAAAAAGGCACTGGCCGCCCGCACGGTTTCCGACGGACTGTTCCTTACGATCGCCGGAACCTTGGTGGTCGGCCTGGCTGGCTATTTCAGTATCGATCCGCTCTTCACGTTGCTGGGTGCCGAAGGTCACGTCCTCGAGCTGGTGCGCGAATACATGCAGGTCTGGTTCATCGGCGCGGTGGTTGCAATTATGCCGCCGGTAAGCGATGGATGCCTGCGCGCCGCTGGCGATGTCATACGGCCAATGATGGTCATGTGCATCGCCGCCATCATTAATGTCGTGCTGGATCCAGTGCTTATTTTCGGCTGGGGCCCCGTTCCCGCCATGGGAATGAAAGGCGCCGCGCTGGCCACCATTGCCGCGCGCGTCATTGCCATGGGCGCATCGTTGGGATTCCTCCACTACAAACATCGGCTGATCGATTTTTCCCGGCCCCGCATCCGTGAAGTGGTTGCCTCGTGGACCGAGATCATCCGGCTGGGTATCCCGGCCGCCCTGACTCAGGCCCTCAATCCGGTCGCCCAGGGATTCTACATTCGGTTGGCCGCCGGCGTAGGCAGTGTCCAGGCCGTGGCCGCCATGGCTATCGGAACCCGCATCGAAAACTTTGTATTCATCATCGCCATCGCCTACGGCATCGCGATTGTTCCGTTTGTCGGGCAGAACTATGGTGCCCGCGCCTTCGACCGCGTCCAGCAGACCCGGCGCCTCAGCATCCACATCGCCTTCGTTTATGCCGGCATCACGTTGTTGCTGTTGCTCCCGACCGCCCGGTTTTTCTCCCGCCTCTTCAGCGGGGATGCGCAGGTGGTCCAACTCAGCGCATTCTATCTGCTAGTGGCCACGACCGGCCATGCCGGCTTCTACATTTCAAACTGGATGAGTCAAATGCTGAATGTCATGGGCAAGCCGCGCCCCGTCATGGTGATCAACCTCTGCCGCGTATTTCTGTTTATCATTCCCCTCAGCCTGCTGGGCAGCCGCTGGTTCGGCTTCTATGGCTTGGTAGGCGGAATCACGTTGGGCAACCTGCTGTCCGGTGGCTTGGCCTATTATGAAACCCGGCGCCAATTGCGGGCATAGGTCGCTCCCGCCTCCTGTCCCTTGATAGAGCTTCCCTTTTCCGGCCCGGTCTGGGAAACTTCGCTGCAATATTCAGCAAGGAAGGAATTCCATGGGCGAAACGACGGTTAAACAGGGCTACTCGTTCGGTACGTTCAAAGGGGTGTTCACCCCCAGCGTGCTCACCATTTTCGGCGTCATCATGTACCTGCGCTTCGGCTGGGTGGTCGGCAATGTCGGCATCGCCCAGACATTGCTCATCGTCACCATCGCGACTTCGATCACCTTCCTGACCGGGCTCTCCATCTCCGCCATGGCCACCAACATGAAAGTCGGCACCGGTGGCGCCTACTACATCATCTCGCGCTCGCTCGGCATCGAGGCCGGCGTGGCCATCGGCATCCCCCTCTTCTTTGCCCGCTCGTTCGGCGTCGCCTTCTATATCGCCGGTTTCACCGAAGCGGTCATGAGTATGATGGGCATCGATCCCGTTACCCAGGCCATGACCGCCAAGATGATTTCGGCGGGCACACTGGTCGCCCTCACGGCACTGGCCTACATCTCCGCCGACCTCGCCCTCAAGGTCCAGTTTGTCATCATGGCCACCATCATCGCATCGCTCGTCTCCTTCTTCCTCGGTGCCGGCGATGCTGGCATCCTGCAACTCCCCCCGGATGCAGTGGCACCGTCGGCCCGTTCGTTCTGGGTCGTCTTTGCCGTCTTCTTCCCCGCCGTCACCGGAATCGAAGCCGGCCTCGGCATGTCGGGCGACCTGAAAGATCCGGCCAAATCGCTGCCGCGTGGCACGCTCGCGGCCATCGCCGTAGGTTATATCGTCTACATGGCCCTGCCCATGTTCATCGCGGCCAATGTCAAAAGCCTCGACCTGCTTCGCTATGACTACAACATCATGCAATCCATTGCCCGCTGGGGCTGGCTGATTGTCGCCGGCATTTTTGCCGCCTCGCTCTCCAGTGCACTCGGATCATTGCTCGGGGCACCGCGCATGCTGCAGGCACTGGCCAACGACCGCGTCATCCCGCCTTTCATCGGCAAGGGCTTCGGCAAGGACAAGGCCGACCCGCGCATCGCTACCGCCATTGCATTTGCCGTGGCGCTGGCGGCCGTGCTGCTGGGCGACCTCAACGCCATTGCCCCGATTCTCTCCATGTTCTTCCTGCTCTCCTACGGCCTGCTCAATCTCTCGGCCGGACTTGAAGGCCTGATTGAAAGCCCGTCGTGGCGGCCTAAGTTCAAGGTACACTGCAGCCTCTCGCTACTCGGTTCGGCGGGATGCTTCGCCGTCATGTTGATGATTGATGCCGGAGAAACCATTCTGGCCCTGCTGGTTACCGCCATCGTCTTCTATCTGGTGAAGCGCCGAAGACTGAACGCCCACTGGAGCGACATGCGCTACGGCATCCTGACTCTGCTTGTCCGTTTTGCCGTCCACCGCCTCAACAAGCTCAAGCCTGACGAACGCACCTGGCGGCCCAACATCCTGGCACTGAGCGGCTCGCCGAAATCGCGGTGGCACCTCGTGGAAATGGCCTCTTCGCTCACCCGCCACAGCAGCTCGCTCACCGTGGCCAGCATCCTGCCCGTCGAAGACTGGTCCGCGGAAAAGGTCCACAGCATGGAAAACTCCATGCGTGAATATCTCGAAAAGCGCGAAGTCGATGCCATGGTCAAGATTTTCCCGGCGGCCGACATGATCAGCGGTGCCTCCGCGCTCGTGCGCGCCTATGGCTACGGACCGCTGACGCCCAACACCATCCTGCTGGGCGACACCGAAAACCGCGAAAACTTCACCGAATTCGCCGAGCTCATCAAACTGGTCCACCGCACCCAGCGCAACCTCATCATGGTGCGCGACAGCGAAATGGGAAACCAAGCCGAAGAGGATGAAATCCATGTCTGGTGGGGAGGCGATTCCAACAACATTGGCCTGATCCTCACGCTCGCCTACCAGATCCAGAAAAGCCCGATCTGGAAACAGTCCAAACTGGTTCTCAAAACCATCGTCAAGACGGAAGAAGAGCGCACCGCCGCCCAGGAACGCCTGGCTTCGTTCATCGAAGACCAACGGATTCCGGCCCAGGCCATGGTGCTGATCAAGAACCAACCCAGCTACTACGATACAATCCGCGATGCCTCGGACAATGCCGGCCTCGTTTTCATGGGCATGCGCCCGCCCCACGAAGACGAATCCACCGAGCAGTACGCCCAGTACTACGAAAACATGATGCTGGCCACCCACAACATGCCGCCCCTGGCCTTCGTCCTCGCCTCCGAGCCGATCCAGTTCCAGCAGATCATCGGCATGTCGGACCGCGAAAGCCGCGGACCGCGCACCGACCAGAAGGACTAGCGCATTTGAAGAAATGTTGTGGTCGGCATATCATGTGTAGGGAGGGGTCCGGGACCCCGCCGGTCCTGTGGGGAACCCCCCTTCTGGTGCCTCCGCAATCATCCCTACCGCCAAAGCCAGGGCGGACAAGTGGATCGATCGCGGCTACCGTTTTTCCGAAAGCGCTCTAGTCCAGCCCCATGCCGGTAAGGATGATCGTCTTGAGGTCCGCATAGGACTGCTCGAGATCGTCGTTGACCACCTGATAGGTGTATTCCGAGGCATGCTCCATTTCAGCCTTGGCGTTTTCCAGCCGCTTGCGGATGACCGAGTCCGCGTCGGTACCGCGTCCGCGCAACCGGCGCTCGAGCTCTTCGGTGGAAGGCGGTGAAATAAAGATGTCGATGAAACCGCGGCGGATGGGATGGCGCGGATCGAGGCGGGCCAAGGCTTCGCGGAGTTGCTGCGCGCCCTGCACATCGATGTCGAGCAACACATGGTGCCCCTCTTCCATGGCGAACAGGATGGTATCCTCCAGCGTGCCGTAGAAGTTGCCATGCACCTTCGCATGTTCAAGGAACTCGCCGCTTTTCACGCGGGCCTTGAATTCCTTCTTCGACAGAAAATAGTAGTGTTTGCCGTCCTGCTCCTCGCCGCGCGGAGCACGGGTGGTGCAGGATACGGAATAGACGATTTTCGGAAATTCCTTCACCAGCCGGTCGCACAGCGTACTCTTTCCAGCGCCGGACGGAGCCGAGACAACGATCATCAGCGGCCGCGTCGCGCGCGGAGCCAACGGTCGTTCTTCAATCAAATCATGCTTGTTGCTGCCCACGGTCTGCTCCCTTAACTACTCAATATTCTGAACCTGTTCGCGGATCCGTTCGAGCTCGGTCTTGAATGCCACGACGTGGCGTGTGATCTCAATCTCATTGGCCTTCGAGCCAACCGTATTAATTTCGCGGAACAGTTCCTGGCATAGAAAGTCCAGTGTGCGGCCCACCGGTTCGGATGCCCGCAACAACTGGCGGAATTGCTTGAGGTGGCTGCTCAAACGCACCAGCTCCTCGCTGATATCGCTGCGGTCGGCAAATACAGCGACCTCCTTGATGATGCGTTCGTCGGATGCCAGATCCTCCAGCCCGGCGTCCTCCATGCGCTGCAGCAACTTCTCGCGATAAGAAGCCACCACGGCTGGCGCCAGCTTGCCGATGGCCTTGACCACGGCATCCAACTGGGTAATACGTTCCCGCAGGTCCGACTCCAGGGCCTTGCCTTCGGTCGCGCGCATGCGGGCCATGCCGCGCAACGCCGACGCCATGGCCTTGTCCAGCACCGCCGATACGTGGTCCGCATCCAGGTTCGTTTGGTCCACGGTCACCACGCCGGGCAGCCGGGCGATTGCTTCGGCGCCAAGGTCGTCGCTCAGTTTTAGCTTCACGGCAACCTTGCGCATTTCCTCGACATACTTGCCGGCCAGTTTGCGATCCACCGTTACCGTACCGGCAAACCCGTCGGTGGCATCCACCCGCACAATGCCGGACACGCGACCGCGGCTGAACTCGCCGCGAATCATGTTTTGCACCTGGGCGTCGAGGGTTACAAGATTGCGCGGAAGGCTGATGTTGACGTCCAACTGCTTGCGGTTGACAGCACTTAGTTCAACCGTTACCCGGATGCCGGCGGACGTGGCCGCCCCTTCCCCAAAACCTGTCATGCTTTTCAATGCCATAAATGTCCTTGATCCGTAATGCCTGATACGTGAAGCTCAACTTCAAATCCGGCTAGCAGGATTTAATATTTAGGGGACTATGTCACGCATTTTGATTAAGGAGCCCGGCGGCGAGACGGTCGTCAAACACCTGCTTCCCGCGGAATCAACCAGGGAGCGCATGCGCGGGTTGCTGGGACGCAAATCCCTGCAGCCGGACACCGGCATGTTGATCCGGCCGTGCCGCAGCATCCACATGTGGTTCATGCAATTCCCCATCGATGCCGCCTTCCTGGACCGGGAGATGCGCGTACTGAAGGTCGCCCGCCACCTGCAACCGTGGATGCTGGGCTGGGCTCCGCGCAAGACCTACTGCGTACTGGAAACCGCTGCCGGCGTCCTCGACAGCCTCCGGCCCGGCGACCGGCTGGTTGAAAAACAATAAAGCCCGGAACCTTCGTTCCGGGCTTCGTCGCTTGGCATCCAGCATTAGTTTCCGCGAGGCACCGCCAAGCGGTTCTGCTCGATCTGGCGGCGGGCATCCAGGTTGCTTTCGTCCTCCAGCCCGATGGACTCAACCTTCACGATATCGTCCGCCTTCGCCGTATCGAATACCCCCGGGAAGCGTTCGAAATAAATATTGCCGTTGGGCAACTTGTATTCGAGACGGCATTTGATCACGTCCGTCTTGGTTGTAATCATCGTGTCGCGCACAAAGATCCGTTTAAGGATTTCATGACGAGTGATGATCTGGTCGATGTCGGTGGTCACATTGACGAAGGAGGAAACATAGCCATCGTGCACCAGTTGGATCTTGTGGTCCCGGTCGGCCTTGAGGGTGATGCGCACCGGTTGAGAGAGCGTGGACGCGCCGCCCTTGGGCTGGGTGGTGGCCATCAGAATACCGTCCACATAGACCTGCACGCCGGCCGGTTCGGTATCGAGAACCAGATAGCCGCTATCCTTGACCATGTTGAACTCGGCACTCTCGTTCATGTCCGGTTGCAACACAATGTTCGTCGTCTGCGAGGCGAAACCTTCCAGCGAGACCGAGATCTCGTGATCGCCGCCCTTGAGGTTGGACAGGGTAATGGGTGCTTCGCCCACAATCAAATTGTCGACCATGACCTTGGCCCCTTCCGGTGTCGAGATGACCGTTAGACCGGAGGGCAACGACTCCAGCTCGGGGCTGATTTCATACTGCTGCGTCGCTTCGAACACCATGCGCTTCTGGAACGGCTTGTATCCATGGTACGACACCTTGACGTCGGCCTCGCCGGTTACGACACCTGCGATATTCGTCGGCGTGGTGCCCATCAACACGCCGTTGATCCGGACCTCCGCGCCGGACGGCGTGGAGTTGGCGGTCAACCTTGCGGTGTTGGAAACGAGTTCGGCCACCACATGCACCGGCTTGCGGTCGACCAACTCGGCCGACTTGGTGAGCGGCAAATGCGTTGTCGAGCTGAATTCCAGCTTATAGGATCCGAGCGGAAGGTCCGTCATCAACAACGGGGTGCGCCCCTTGGATACGCCGTCGATCAGAACATCCGCACCCTCCGGGTTGGATTCCACCAGCAACAGCCCGGTCACTTTTTTCATCTCCAGGTTAAGATTGACCCGTTGGCCGTTCATCAAGCTGACATTCTTGAAGGCGCGGTCGTAGCCGGCTTTCTTCAGCTCGACGGTATAGTCGCCTGCGGGCAGTCCGGAAATGGTGGTCGGCGTGGTGCCCTGCGGCATACCGTTGACGAACACCTCCGCCTGTCCGGGCGTCGAATTGAGGGAGATGCTCCCCTTCCCGTGCGGCATGCTCTTCCCGCATCCAGAGAGCAGGCCCATGCAAAACAAAGGCAGTACAATACGTGCGGCTAACTTCTTCATAGTGGAAAATCTCTCTGTCATTTAGTTTTTCAAATGCCGTTCGACGCCCATGAGCTTGTCGTTGATCTTGTCGCGGCGGGGATCCTCGCGGTCGGGCACCAGCTCCTGGAGGATCTGCAGGCTCTTGTAGGCAGCCTGCCACTCCTGCAGTGCGATGGAATGGTCCGCCTTGAACATGTAGGAGTCGTAGCGTTCGTCCCGCTCGGCCGTGGCCACGTCCAGGCCGGCATCGGCATCCTCGTACGCCGCGCGCTGGTCGGTAATATCCTGAAGGAACAGCAGCGCCTCATTGTAGTGCTTGATCGACTGGGCCAGGTTGCCGTGGCGGACATCGCGCTCGGCATAGCGCGTTTTGGCCAGTTCCAGGGCCTGCAGGCCGTAGCGGATGCGTTCATCCGACGTCATGCTCATCGTGAAAGGTATGTTCAGCTCGCGGGAGGCGAACTCCTTGAGGACCTCTTCGGTTCGTTCGATGGCGATGGACGAACGGCTGTTCAGCACCCGGACCCGGTGGTAGTGGCGGTTGCGCTTCACGGCCAGGTCGAACAGGTCATACTGGTTCCGCGAGAAACCCGAATCGTTCGATTCCGCATTGAAGAAGCCGGCATCCTCGATATTGTGCGCAAGCTGCGTGAGCAGCGAGGCCGAGAGCTGTTTCGATTTCTGGTAGTGCAGGTTGCTCGCCAGTTCGTCGATCTGGATGGCAAGAACTCCCTTGGAATCCAGCTCCACAAAATAGCGGAAAATATTGTCCGTGTCGGCCCGGACCCGCTCGTAGGAGA
>JBNLGU010000040.1:0-24894 GCA_050306215.1 Pontiella sp. | reverse complement strand
GCGCCGATCGCGACGGCCTGTCCTGCGCCAAGTTATGTGTCTTTGCCAACATACCCCAGGATATTCCGTTCATGGCCGGCGCGTATCTGGGCATCGGCGAAGCCGACGCGGTGATCAATGTCGGCGTCAGCGGCCCCGGCGTCATTGCGCGGGCGCTGGAGCGGAGGATCAACGAGGCCGGAGCGGAAAACCTCGGGCTGGACGATTTGGCGGAAGAGATCAAGCAGGCCACTTTCCGCGTGACGCGCTGTGGCGAGCTGATCGGGCGCCAGGTGGCCAAGGCCCTGGAACTTCCGTTCGGGGTCGTGGACCTGTCGCTGGCGCCCACGCCGTCGGTTGGCGATAGCGTCGGTGAAATCCTGAAGATTCTCGGTGTGGATGAGATTGGTGCGCCCGGCTCGACCGCGATTGTGGCCATGTTGAACGATGCGGTGAAGAAGGGCGGCTCGTTTGCTTCGCAGAGCGTCGGCGGGCTTAGCGGTGCGTTTATCCCGGTGATGGAGGATTCGGAGCTGGCCGGCGCAGTGGAGAGCGGCTGTCTGGTGCTGGAAAAGCTCGAGGCCATGACCTGTGTATGCTCGGTCGGGCTTGATATGGTGCCGGTGCCCGGCGATACCGATCCCGAAACCCTTGCGGCGATCATGGCCGACGAGCTGATGATCGGGGTCATCAATTCCAAAACCACGGCCGCGCGACTGATCCCCGTGCCGGGCAAGGCGGCCGGGGAATTTGTTTCTTTCGGCGGTCTTTTTGGGGAAAGTGTGATAATGAAGGTCAGGAATGCGGGTAAATCGGCACGTTTTGTGCGTTTTGGGGGGCGGATCCCGGCGCCGATCCATAGCTTGAAAAACTAGTGATGCGAGGGTATCGCCATGCATACAAAATACTATTTGATCATGTTTCTGCTCTGCTTTTTTGTATGGGTCATGTTGGTGGATAATGTGGTCCTGCCCAGCATGGACAGCCTGCACCAGGATAACGGGGCCTACACCCGCTACCGCATCAAAAAGTGGGACAAGGGTGGAAAGCTCGACATTATTCCGGATGAACTCATGGTCTATGCGGTCGTCAAGAACCATGAGCAGCTCTACTACATGGAGTCAAATCCCAGCTTCCGGTTAACATTGGACAATTTGCCGGAATATACGCCGGTTCACCTGCGCTATGTTCGCGGTTTCCCCACATTCTGGAAGCGCCATCTGTATGAAATACGCATCGATGGCCAATCGATGGGCTATTCGCCCTATTCCATGCAGCAGAAGAAGGTGAGGAACTGGAAGATCACGGGTATCATGGGTGGAATCTATGCCTTGCTGGTCGTGGTCGGCCTGATCAATAAACGTCGCTAGCGCACTCCTATGCCGCGCCACCCCTCAAGAAAGCCTGTCCCGCTGGCGGTTCGTTTGCTCCGTTCGCTGGGTGTGCTTGCGGTACTGATGCTGGTGATGGGCTTGGTCGTTACGCAACCCTCCTGCGCACACTATCCGCCCACCTCGCAACGTCTGGATTCCGATCGTCTCCGGGCGCATGTGGAGACGCTGGCGGTCGATCTGGCCCCACGCAATTTCCAGGAGTTCCTGAATCTCGAGGCCAGCGCACAGTATATCGCCGACCATTTTGAAAAGGCCGGGGGACGCGTGAGTGCGCAGCTATTCCAAACCAACGGGGAATCGTACCAGGCACAAGGCGTTAAGACCCGCGACTACCGGAACGTGATTGCCAGCTTCGGCCCGGTTGATGGCGAGCGCATCATCGTCGGAGCCCACTATGATGCCTGTGGCCAAACACCAGGGGCGGACGACAATGCCAGCGGTGTGGCAGGCCTGATTGAGCTGGCTTATTTGCTGGGACGGACGGAGCTAAGGCAACGGATCGATTTGGTCGCCTTCACACTCGAAGAGCCGCCGTTTTTCCGAACCTACGACATGGGCAGCGCGCGGCATGCGTACAGCCTAAGACAGGAGGACGTTGCTGTCGAATGCATGATCTGCCTGGAAATGATCGGGTACTTCAGCGATGAGAAGGGAAGTCAGCAAAGTCCATCGCTTTTCCTGAAACTGCTATACCCCGATCGCGCCAACTTTATTGCCGTGGTGGGGGGCTTCGCTGACCGCAAACTGCTGCGAGAGGTGAAGGGGTCCATGCAGTGCGCAACCGACCTTCCCGTTTGCGGCATGTGCGCGCCGCGCGGTTATGCGGGTATCGACCTGTCCGACCATCGCAACTACTGGGCCCGGGACTATACCGCCATCATGGTCACCGACACCTCCTTCTATAGGAACCGCCGCTACCATCATGTGCAAGACACGCCGGATACGCTGGACTACGACCGCATGGCAAAGGTGGTGCTCGGCGTCTATGAAGCCGTCGTGCGAATGGCAAACGAGGGATAGGTTGGGCGTAGGGCAGGGCCATGATCCCGCCGCCCGCGATCTCGGATCGCGGTTACAGTTTGGAGTGGATTGAACGGTTTTGGCGGGAGTGCATCTAAGACAGCCACAGGAGTTGATTATGAAATACACACTAATGCTTGTTATGCTGGCGGCTTCGATCTCGGTCTTCGGAGCGGAAGAAAAGGAGAAACCCAAGATGGAAAAGGCAATTTTTGCTGGCGGTTGTTTCTGGGGAGTGGAGTATCTGTTCGAGGAATTGGACGGAGTGGAGTCCGCGACCTCGGGCTATATTGGCGGCCACACGGAAAATCCGACCTATGCCGATGTTTGCAGGCACACGACCGGACATGCCGAAGCGGTCGAGGTGGTCTACGATCCGGCCAAGGTGTCCTACGAGGATTTATGCCTCCATTTCTGGCGGCTGCACGATCCGACCACGAAGAACCGCCAAGGTCCCGACGTGGGCGACCAGTATCGCTCCGCCATCTTTTATTTATCCGAGGAACAGAAGCTGGAGGCGAAAAAGGTGGAGGCGGAAGCCCAGAAGCATTGGGACAAGCCCATCGTCACCGAAATCGTCAAAGCCACCACCTTCTATCCTGCCGAAGACTACCACCAGGACTACTTCAAGAAGCACGGCGTCCACGGCTGCCACTATCTCAGGGATTGGTAAGCACATTAGAGGATCGTGTAAAACCTCCGGGTTTGCATTTCCGGTTGATCGTTGCTTGTTGTTGGGTTGTCGGGCAACACCCTGCCGACCACCGCACGGTCCATGCCCTGCTTTGATCTGTCATGAATATATTACAATCAAGCTCATTTGAATAGCCGTTGAAGTCGACCAGACGGCCATAATGCAAATGTCTTTTTTTGATCGAGTATTATTCCATCCCCAAAAGAAACTGTAGATGGGGAAGAACAAACCGATCAGTGTGTGGAATGGTCCTTTCAGCACCCAAATTTTAAGAACAATCAGAATGCAGCAGACAAGGTTGACGATGCTGATTATGAGGTTGGGGACTGGTGGTATAAGGTTCATTCCCTGGTTCGTCTATTTTTGTTTTTTCCATACGGGATCGTGACGACCCCCATAAACGGATTGGGCAACCAGTGAAACTTGCTTACCATCATATGTATATTTTTCGGTCATTTTAAGTCCGCCTTGCCCTTGAATTTTATACTCAACAATGATTTCAGCCTGATCTCCGTCTACTACGACCAAGTGATTTTGATAAATTGGCTGAACTCCTTTGGGTGCGGGTTTTGGTTGATAAACCATATCTTCGTTGATTGAGAAGCCAATCGCTGTTCCTTTTGACCCTACATTAAGTTTATAAATCCATAATTCAAGGTCTGGTAGATTTTCGATGACTACGGGAATATGAGGAGTGACCTTGAATGTTCCCTCCCATGAGGAAACCTCTTTTGTTATTGGATTCCCAAAGCTGGAGATCGAGCAAAAAGTTATGATAGCTGAAAGTATGAATTTCATGTTTTTTCTCCGGCGAAACGTTATGTGTGACCAGCGTTGTATATACGTGGTTGGCGCGACGACAGATTGTGCGCCTTGCCGCATAAGGTCCATGCCCTGGTTCTGTGCAGTTTGTTCAATAATCACCCCAAGGTACCCACCACAAACCATTTTCACTCCAGAGACCCTAAACAATGCAATATCCATTCTTTACGCGGTCGAAATATGAACCGTTCCTTCCAAACAATGAAGCGATTAAAATGATTGGTGTGCCCGCGATCAGTACGACAGGGAACATGATCAGCCAACTCAGAATGATTAGCAGGGCTTTTTCGATTATGTCCCAGATTATACTCATATATTTTTCCACATAGAACGTTAGGTGTAATTTTCCGGGGACATAAACTCTGACCTACTCAACTGGTGGTTTCCCGGTTAAGTCCATGCCCGGGTTCGGTTACTCATCCAGTATGCCAGTCTTGTAGATCTCGATGCATAGATTGTCGAAAAACCTGTTTTGAAATTTATACTCTACGCGCAGCGGGAACCTAAACGGCATCACTGGAATCATAAACAATGACATAAAGCCAGTTCGCCGGTCATTAAGGAGGATGGTGCTTTGCTGCCCACTATGGGTGTCTCGCACGACAGCCTTCATGTCAAAATCAGTGCTCCATCCTGTTGGAAGAATAAAAAGCGATAACAAACTCCACTCAAGACAGCCGTAATCGAGTTCATGTATTTCATTCAAGGTAATAAAGATTTGTAGATCAGGATCCTTCCGCTCCGTGGATATCGGCCCGAAAAGGCCGCTTTTTTTCATTCGATAAATGCACGCTTCTTCGCAGCGTAAACCTGCCCAATCTGGTCCCACCAATCCCGCTGTGTGATAAGTGAAATCCACATCGACCGTTTTCTTCACCGTTGTGTGTGGAAACATTTTGACGGGTTGCAGTTGATTGCCTTGAAAGGATGCGCATCCATTCAATACCAATAGCGAGAAAGCTAAACCGTATATAGAATGTTTTCCTGTCATCGTCCTCCCGATCATTGCTATGAGCTGAAAAAGTGTGTGAACAGTTTTTTTGGATTTGTGTGCTGTGCTGTAGCTGAACCCCGGGTCCCATTATGGAACGATTACATGAATTTCTTCCGTTTGGTTGTTTTGACTCAATGGATCTTCCGAGATAGTTCCTGTCACCCAATTGCATCGTATCATTGATTTCTCAACCAAAAGATTTCCCTGACCATCGCTGGTAATATTGGTCACGAATGGTCCAGCCGAAGAACAACCCGAGAGGAGGATTGAGCTGATAATAGCGAGTCCGATGATTAGCGGTGTAATGTTCTTGTTCATACCATCGCTCCTTTATTTATTAAGTGACCGAATGTTACGTGTCACCTTCGCTGCGCTAAACGTTGACCGAATCAAAATTGCGTTGGTCAGCGTAAGGTCCATACCCTGGTTGGAATCTGCTCTGCTCTTCCTATTCTGATTTATTCGTCGGTAACCCTGCTTTATCTAGAGGAATGTTAAGAATGAATGCACCACGAAGCATATCAATTTCATGTTGATCATCAGTTAGCGCACGTGCTTTCTTTAGATCTAATAGAGCTTGATTAATGTCAGATTCAGACACGGCCAAAGTCCTGAAATATTGAATGGGATAATTGACTGTATCAAAGGTTAAAGCGACGGGTAGGGCCAGAATGCCTGTAACGGTTGACCCACAAGCACAATCAGGGTCAGGGCTGAATGTCTCGTATAGAAAGAATCGTGTAGCGCCATATTTGGGAAGGTGATGGGCATAGCAATGGGCTCTTTCTGCGTAATATACCGCCATATTGGAATTGGAAGGTGTTATTCCTTCATTTTCATAGGCTTCGATTACGGCATTAATTTCGCTGAGGCTCCTGTTGTTGATTGATTCTGACTGCCCGATGAAGCTTCTGCATGCACTCATCAAGAGGAGGGATGCGCCGAAGATTAATATAGTTGCTCGTTTATTCATTATAAATCATCCAACGTTACGTGTGACCCGCTTGGAAAATAAACTCTACCTTCAAAACCGGCGTTGTCCAAGTAGGATCCACTCACTGGTAAGCAAAATTTTATTCTAGCTTCATGTCGAGGCTGAATGACTCCTCAATGGATTGTCTCAATTCACCCGATTCGAAACGTTTTTTAAATTCACCACGCTTCTCTTCCATTTCCTTTGCTCGATCTTTTATTTCAACAACTTTCCCGTCTTTAAGAGTGATGTCCAATACGGTTTTGAATGCTGTGGGCTTCTGAAATCCCATGTGAATGTACAGCTCCTGAATGAAATCAGTTAGTTTGAGTGAGTTCGTATGTGGCGTAAAACCCCCGATAGCAAGTTGTGTGAATCATTTCAGGGGTCATCCCGAATTGTTTAGGATGTGCAAACTCACCTTCAGTTTTTCCTATTTCAGGTGCTTGTGTTATACAGAATTGTATCTGGAGGTGTCGGGTGCGGTCTTTGCCTGCAAGGGCCGCTAGCGGGCTGCCGGGGGCGCAGGGTAGGGAGGGTTTTGCGAACCCGCCGTGCCGCTGGGGGGCTCCATGCATGCAGGTCTCCCGGCGAGGTCGTCCTACCTCACCGCCCGGAAGGGGAACCACCATTTCTTTTCGAGGGTGTCGGCCTGCTCGCGGCTGGTTTTTTCAAGGACGGCATTGAACGCGTCCAGTTGGAAACAGGCGGTGTGTTGCCGGAGGTCGATGCGGTTGGCATCGATCAGGACGCGCAGGTTTTTGTGTCCGCGGATGCGCCTGGTTTTGCGCTTCAGGCTGCCGAAGATGGAGCCGTATTGGTGTACGAGGTGCTGCAGGGTGTGGATGGAGCAGAGGTAGGTGCCGCACTGCTCGCAGCGTTGGATGCGGATGCGTCCTTTCCGGAAGGTCGGCTTGGGGGCACCGTTGGTGCATTCGAGACATTTGTAGCCGGGCTCGGCGGCGGGCGCAGGAACGCTGTGGATGAATTCGGCCAGGGTTTGGCGGAAGGGGGAGTAGGTGGCGGTGTAGCCCAGTAGACGGTACATCCAGCCATAGGCGCTTTTCAAGATCAGGTAGAGTCCCGGGATCAAGAGCGGGATGCTGGCAAAAATGTCGTAGAGCGCGTGGTAGATGCCGGCCAGTCCATAGGCCCCCAGCAGGACGCCCCAGCCGCCCTTGCAACGGACCGCCCAGAAAAAGGCCAAGCCCATGAACATGGAAAAGGCGATGTGCATTGGCGTGCAGATAATCAGGCGGATTGCAATCAGGAAGGTGACCGTTGGGTGGGCGGCTGCATAGAAATAGTTTTCGATCAGGGAAAACCCGAGCACCACGCAGGCGATGTAGATCGGGCCGTCGGTCGGCTCGTCCATCTCCTTGTGGATGATGGGCCAGCAGAGGGCCAGGGCAAACAGCTTGGCCAGCTCTTCCACAAAGCCGACGTAGAGGTAGGATGCCGGGAATCCGTCATGGATGGAAAACCCGTTGCTCTTAAGTGCACTGTAGAGAAACAGCGAGGTCGCGATCGATACGAAGCCGCCCCATAGCGTTACGGCGGCCATTTTGCCTACGGGTTCCTGCTCGTGGACGTCGAAGCTTCTCAGGTGTGCGATGCACAGCAGGCCGAATGCGAACGACAGCAGGATGAGGATGGTTGAAAACATGGTAAAGAAATACCACTCCGCCTGACCATTTCCAAGAGTTTGAATGCGGCGAATTAGGTTTGCGGCGGGCGGTAAAAAGCATACGGTGCGGCCATGAAAGCAAGGCGGGAGATCCCATATTCCACCGGCGAGGAGATTGCCCATGCCATCTCGCACGGTATCGGCATTCCGATCGGCGTGGCGGTGGCCACCCTGCTCATCGTCTTTTCCGCCTTGCGCAAAGGCGCCTGGGAAGTGGTGAGCTGCTCGATCTACGGGACGACGTTCATCCTGCTCTATCTATCGTCCACGCTCTATCATGCCATTCCCTATCCCCGCGCCAAGCGGGTGCTTAAGGTGATCGACCATTCCGCCATCTACCTGTTGATTGCCGGCACCTACACGCCGTATGCACTGGCCTCGCTGCGGGGCGGACTGGGCTGGACCATCTTCGGGGCCATCTGGGGCTGTGCCTTGCTCGGCATCGGGTTCAAGATTTTCTTCACGGGGCGCTTCAAGGCATTTTCGCTCCTTACCTACCTGTTTATGGGCTGGTTTTGCCTGATTGCCGTCAAGCCGCTGTACCGCGAGCTGCAGATGACCGGCTTCGTGTTCCTTGCGGTGGGCGGCATCTGCTATTCGGTGGGAGCCGTGTTCTATGCCTGGAAGTCGTTGCGCTGGTCGCATACGATCTGGCACCTCTTTGTGCTGGCGGGGAGCCTGTGCCATTTCTTCAGCATCCTGTATGGCGTTGCGCTGTGATTATAAAGTATATCATCCGGACGCCACGATCGTGGTATCTGAGTGATATACCTTGGCGAAAAAACAAGCGGCCCGCAAAAAATCCGTGCAATCCGGTGGGGGGCTCGGTAAAAGGTGTTTCTATTTTTTAACCGAAGGGACATCGATTATGAACGTGAAGATCAAGCGCGCACTGTTGAGCGTATCCGACAAGGCCGGAATCATTGATTTCGCCCGTCACTTGCATGAAATGGAAGTCGAGCTGCTGTCGACCGGCGGCACTGCCCGCGCCATCCGCGACGCCGGCATTCCGGTGAAGGATGTTTCCGAGTTTACCGGTTTCCCGGAAATGCTCGATGGCCGCGTCAAAACCCTCACCCCGCAGGTCCATGCCGGCATCCTCTACATGCGCGACAACGAAGAGCATGTTAAAACCATGGAACAATACGAACTGGGCCAGATCGACCTCGTCTGCGTCAATCTGTACCCCTTCGAGGAAACCATCGCCAAGGAGGACGTCTCC
This sequence comes from Pontiella sp., assembly GCA_050306215.1. Classification (GTDB taxonomy): domain Bacteria; phylum Verrucomicrobiota; class Kiritimatiellia; order Kiritimatiellales; family Pontiellaceae; genus Pontiella. The sequence continues at coordinate 16,109 of JBNLGU010000040.1, read as the reverse complement.
CTGGAAGAAGCCATTGAGCAGATCGATATTGGCGGCCCCACCATGATCCGCTCCGCCGCGAAGAACATGCGCGACGTGACCGTCATCACCGATCCGGCCGACTATGCCCGCGTCGTTTCGGAAATGAAGGAAAACGACGGCGCCACCACCGAAGAGTTCCGCTTCATCCTCGGACAGAAGGTCTTTGCCCGCGTCGCGGAATACAACGCGGCCATCGCCACCTACCTCGCCGGCCAGCTGGACGGGCAAAAGCTGGCCAAGCCCTTCGTCAAAGCCTACGCCGACGGTACCGAGCTGCGCTATGGCGAAAACTCGCACCAGAAGGCTTGGCTCTACAAGGATCTTGATTCCCGCGAGGCCACCATTGCCCTGACCGAAGTCCTGCACGGCAAGGAAATGAGCTACAACAACTATGTAGACGGCGACGGCGCGCTCGAAGCGGTCAAGGATCTCTCCGGCAAGCCCGGCGTGGCGGTCATCAAGCACACCAACCCCTGCGGCTATGCCACCGGCGAAACGCTGGCCGAAGCCTTTGAGGCCGCCTGGGCCGGCGATCCCATCTCGGCCTTCGGATCCGTGATCGCCGTCACGCAGAAAGTGGATATGGAAACCGCGCAATGCCTCGACGGGCGTTTCGTGGAAGCCATCATCGCCCCCGGCTATGCGGAAGATGCCCTGGACCACCTGATGAAGAAAAAGAACCTGCGCATCCTCAAGCTGAAGAAGCCGATGGGCAAGGCGCTTCCGCAGCGCATGGTCAAGCAGATCAACGGAGGCCTGCTGGTGCAGGACGTGGATGTTGAAATCCTTGAAAAGTGGGACGTCCCCACCAAGAAGCCGTTCGATGAATCGAAGAAGGAACTCGCCCTGTTCGGCATTGCGGCCGCCAAGCACACCAAGTCCAACGCCATCGTGCTGGTGCAGGAATACAAGCCCGGCCAGTTCCGCGTACTCGGCATGGGGGCCGGCCAGCCCAATCGCGTCGACGCCTTGCGCAAGCTCTCCGTCTCCAAGGCCGTTGAAAACCTGAAAACCGAGAAGCCGGAAATCTCCGACGAGGAAATCCAGCAGGTGATCGGCGAGTGCGTGTTTGTCTCCGAGGCCTTCTTCCCGTTTGCGGACAGTATCGATGCCGCCCACGAAATGGGCGCGAAGTATATCGTTCAGCCCGGCGGCTCCATCCGCGACGATGAAGTCATCGATGCCTGCAACAAGCATGGCATTGCCATGGCGATGACAGGCATGCGCCACTTCAAACACTAAATGCAGATGCGGCATCTTGCCGCGTTTGCGCGAGATAGGACGGATCCGATCGATCCGTCCTTTTTTCTTTTAAGGGTTGCATCTGCGGTGGATAGGCGTATAGATGCGCGTTCGTTTTTCGGAATCGCGATTTTAGCATTCCGTTCATTCGGGGTCGATTTCTTGCGATGGGCGCGGGAGGCATGGCTTCGATTAATTGCAGCTGTGCGCTGAGCAAGGACATCATGAACTTCAATGAACTGGGGCTGAGCCCCGAAACACTTAAATCCATTCAGGCCATTGGGTTTGAAACTCCGACGCCGATCCAGGCGCAAGCCATTCCAATCCTGCTGGACGGGGAACGCGACTTCGTCGGGCTGGCCTCGACCGGTACCGGCAAGACGGCCGCGTTTGGCCTGCCGCTACTGGAGCGCATCGATCCCGGTGTTGACCGGCCGCAGGGCGTCATTCTCTGCCCGACCCGCGAGCTGTGCCTGCAGATTGCCGGCGACCTGAAAAACTTTTCCCGGCATCGTCCCAACCTCAAGGTGGTGGCGGTGTACGGCGGTTCGAATATCATGACGCAGATCCGCGAACTCAAACAGGGGGCGCAGATTATCGTGGCCACGCCGGGCCGTCTGCTGGATTTGATCGAGCGCCGGGCCGCCAAGCTTGATGAGATTTCCATGGTGGTGCTCGACGAAGCCGACGAGATGCTGAACATGGGATTCAAGGACGAGCTGGACTCGATTCTGGAAAAGGCGCCCAAGCAGCGGGTGACGTGGCTCTTTTCCGCGACGATGGCCAAGGGGGTCGCGCGGATCGCCCAAAACTACCAGCATGATCCGGTCGAAGTATCCGTCGGCGGCCGCAATGAGTCCGCCGCCAACATCGAGCACTTCTGCTTCATGGTGCACGAAAAGGATCGCTATACCGCGCTCAAGCGCATCCTCGACTACCTTCCCGAAATCTACGGCCTCGTCTTTTGCCGCACCCGCGCCGAGACGCAGCAGGTGGCGGAAAAACTGATGGCCGATGGATATTCCGCCGACGCGTTGCACGGCGACCTTTCCCAGGCGCAGCGTGATTATGTGATGCGCAAGTTCCGCAAGAAAACCGTACAGGTTCTGGTGGCGACCGATGTAGCTGCGCGCGGTATCGATGTGGACGACATCACCCACGTCATTCACTACAAGCTGTCCGACGAAGTGGCGGCCTATACGCATCGCTCGGGCCGCACGGCGCGTGCGGGCAAGTCGGGCGTTTCGATTGCATTGATCAACATGCACGAACGCCGCCGCATTGCCGAGCTGGAGCGCCGCAACAACATCAAGATCAAGCTCGAAAAAGTGCCGGACGCCCGTGCCATCTGTGAAAACCAGTTGTTGGCGCTGATCCACCGCGTGGTTGAAACCGAGGTGAACGAAGAGGAGATTCGCGATTATTTGCCGCCAGCCTACGAAGCGCTTTGCCATCTCGACAAAAAGGAAATCATCAAGCGGTTTGTCGCCGCCGAGTTCAACCATTTTCTCGACTATTACCGTGATGCCGAGGACATCAATGCCAAGTCGCGCCCACCACGCGACCGCGACCGCGACCGCGACCGCCAGCCCCGCCAGCAACGATCCGACAACCAGAAGCGCAATAGCCGCATGCAGGCCTACGACACCAAGCGCTTTTCGATCAATGTGGGGCGGGTGCACAAGGTCAACGCCGGCGCCATCGTCCGCCTTGTCTGCGAAAACTGCAATGTGAAGTCCAACCAGATCGGTGCCATCGACCTCGGTCGCGACACCTCGTTTTTCGAGGTGTCGAAAGAAGCGGCCAACGGCATCCGGAAGGGGATGGAAAATCTCAAACTGGATGGACGTCAGGTCAGTATCCGCTCCGCATCGGGGCAGGGGGGAAGGCCGTCGAACCGTCCCCACCGTAAAAGAGACTAGGAGTCGTTGCCATGAAGCATGTTTTCATTACCGGAGCAACGCGCGGCATTGGCCGCGAATTGGTGAAGCAGTTGACAGGTATGGGATATGCCGTTTTTGGCACGGGGCGCGATGAGGCGTTGTTGGAATCGCTGAAGGCGGAGACTGGTTGTCTGGGGAAAACGGCGGACCTGACCGATCCGGAGCAGGTGGTGGACATCTATGGACAGGCGAAAACCGCACTGGGGCAGATCGATATCCTGATCAACAATGCCGGGCTGAACAACCGCAAGGCACCGGTAACGGAGATCGAGCTGGCCGACTGGGAACTTCAATACGCGGTCAATCTGCGTGCACCCATGCTGCTGAGCCGCGAAGCACTGAAGGATATGGCGGCACGGAAGAATGGCCACATCGTGAATGTGGTCAGTACCATAGCTAAAACCGCCCGACCGAACTATGCCATCTATTCGTCCATGAAGCATGGCTTCATGGGATTCACCAAATGCCTCACCACGGAAGCTCGGGAAGTGAACGTGAAGGTGACGGCGGTCTATCCAGGCGGGGTGGATACCGACTTCCGGTCGGAGGAACGGCCCGACTACCTGTCCGTCGGGTCGGCCGCCAAGATGATCATTCACTGCATTACGGCGCCGGACGACGTCGTGGTTCACGATATAACCTACCGGCCCATGGTGGAGAGTAATTTTTAGGTGTGAAGAGTGACGATTTAGGCGTGATTTGGATTAGCAAAGTACACAAGTCCCGGAACCATTTCACGCCTCACGCCTCACGCCTCACGCCTCACGCCTCACGCCTCACGCCTCACGCCTCACGCCTCACGCCTCACTTCTGCTCCATCTGTTGCAGCTGGATATCCATTTCGGGCGTCAGCCAGAGGGTTTGGCTAATCTTGAATTCGGGGTGGTCGGCGAACCCGTTTTCCACCGTTATGCGGTCGCGGGTGATGTAGGTGCGCAGGCTCACGACGGCATTGGCTCCTTCGCCGGACAACAGCAGGTTTGGATTTTCCAAGCCGGCCTCCTTGAGGGCTTTCGCGAGTGCGGACTTGTACGCTTCCGCATCGCTTCCGGTGACCTTGAAGATAAAGAGGCGCGGCAGGCTGGAAGGCATGTCGAGGTATTTGTCCGCGTTCTCCGGTTTTTGGCCGGTCAGACTTTCGAAAATCTCGTAGGTGGCGATGTCGTTGCCCTCTGCGAGTTTCGTGTTGAGGATCTTAACCACGCGGTCGGTGTCCGGTTTGAGGGACTCGGCGATCCGATCGAAGAGGCCCTGCTCGCGGTCGGTCGTTGCAATGTCGATCAGCAGGGCGATGACGTCGTCGGACTTCGACTTGAGCTGGCTAAGTCCGTAGTAGACTGCGTTGTAGCGCACGTAGGAGGATTCATCCTTGGCCAGCTCCATCAGCAGGGCCACGGCTTCGGGATTGGGCTGGTCCTTTCCCTGCACATAATGGGTTCCGAGAATCTGGGCCGTGACGCTCCGCAACGGCAAGGCGGGATCTTCCGCGCAGACCTTGAGGCCCGGCAGATAGGATTCGTCGATTGCACCTTTAACATTGCCTTGCGTAATCATCGCCAGCGAATGCAGCTTGAGTTGGGTAGGACCGGTTACAAGCATTTGCTGGACGGAGATGGAGCCCGGTGCAGCAGGGGGTGTTGCATCGGCCGGCGCGGCGTTGGATGCCGTCTGGGTTTGTGCTGAACACGCGATGGCGATCAGTAGCGGGATCATGGCAAAGGCGGTACGTTTATTCATTCAGACTCTCCATTCTTTAAGTAAAAAAACATAGCCAACCCACCCGTCGAAGACAAGAACCATTAGGTGGCCATGAGCGGTGCTTGCAGACGCCGCGGCCGTTCGCCTTGCATTGACACGGTTTCATAAGGCACGGATTTCCTTTGCAACCCCTGCAAGCGGGTGGGATAGTCCTGCATTCTCGGATGCGAAGACATGCGGGAACTTACAAGAAGGACTCCATATTGTAATGGGGGCGATGCAGGGATCTTGCTAAAAAACGCGGCAACCAAGGAGGTTCGAGTGAAGGTGATGAGAATGAGTAGTCTGGTGTGTGCAACCGTTGTTCTTTTGACGGGATGGGTGGACGCTTCGGTGGTGGAAAAGCCGGTCGTCATGCCGGAAGCCCTGGCTTCGGCAACGATATCCGACTTGCACGGCTTTATCGATGGAATGGGTAGCGTGGCCGCGCAAACATCGCCCATGGCCAGCGGCGCGATGCTTAAAAGCTTGCTGGGCGCGCAATTGAACGATCCGGGACTGGCCGGTATTGCTCCTGGCAAGGGGTTGGCGGTTGTGGTGCTGGATCCGGCAACGGCCTTTGCCGTCGTCGAAGTCAACGAGGCCCAATCCGCTACCTATATCGCCGCACTTTCCCAGAACGGTATGCAGGCCAAGTATGAAAACGGACTGCTGGTCATCGCAATGGATGCCGCCTCGCTGGCCAAAGGGACGGCCCTGGCGGGGGTCACGAAGGAAAAGCTTCTTGCCCAGAGCAGCCCGACCCTGCGGATTTCGGCCCAGCCGGCCGATCTCTATGCCAAGAACCAAGTCCAGATTGACGGCATGCTGCAGAAAATGCCGATGATGATGGGGATGCAAATGATGCAGGCGCCCAACATGGATCCGGCGTCCTTGGAGAGTTCGCTCCACATTGTGGAAGGCGAGGTTCGCTTTCTGTTGTCGCTGGCCAAGCAATGTGAAAGCGCGGAAATCGTGCTGGCCCCGAAGGCGGGCTCGCTGCGCCTGGGCGAGACCTTTGTTCCCGTTGCGGGATCCCGCCTGGCTACGCTGGTGAACGCCCCCAAGATCGGCAAGACCAACCCCAAAGTCCAGGCCGGCCTTCTCGGCGACGCGGCGATTGCCATGGATTTCTCGATGTCGAATCCGGATGCCATGAACACCTTCCTGGTAGATGAGATGGATGTGCTGATGGCGGAGATGGGGCTTGATAAGGCTTCCTTGGATACCCTGAAGGAAACCATGAAGAAGTGGATGGGCCTCTACAGCGGCTCCTGCAGCGAGACCGTGGACTTCAGTCCCGACAGTTTCATGACGGTTAATTATGCCCTGCAGGCTGATAACCCCGAAAAGATCATGGAGCTGTTCAAGACCATGGAAAAGGATATGGCGCCGTTCATGGACCTCTACAAGAACATGGGCATGCCGATGAACATGACGTTTGTTGAAAACGCCCGCAAATACAAGGACGTGGATATCCACCAGTTCAAGATGAGCATGGCCATGGACGGGGAGCAGCAGGCCGCCATGCAGTCCATGAACCTGAGCCTGAGCAACATGGTGTACGACGTTGCCATCTGCAAGGACATGGTCCTGTATTCCATGGGCGGCAGCGGAATCGAACCGCTCATCGACCGCGCGCTGGATGCCGATTTCAAACCCGTACCGCTCAAGGCCCGCAGCGTCTACCCGGATGGCGGATTCTATTATTGCGATATCGACGTGGGTAAATACATGTCGGGTATCTCGGCCATCATGCCGAATGATCCAAACAACCCTTTGCCGCAACTGGTGCCTCTTCTGCAGGGTGCGGATCCCATCACCTCCGCCGGCTTCAGCGATGGCGGTGCGGTAATGTGGAGCGTTAACCTGCCCGGTTCCCTGCTCGCCAAGGCAGGCCAGGCCGTGATGATGATGCAGATGCAGAAAATGCAGCAGGGCGTGCCGGGGATGGCTCCCATGGGGGCCTCGCCGGGTGCTATGCCGATGACGGCACCGGGGGCCATGCCGCAGGGCGTGCCGGCCGGAATCCCGCAAGGAGCCGCAACGGTTCCCGCGGAGTAGCCAGCGGAAGGCAACGACCAAGCCCGTCAACAGGAAGGAGCATGCAATGAAGTGTCATGAAGTGGATTATGAGATTATCGGCGACGACCTTCAGGTGGTTGAAGTCGAGCTGGACCCCGGCGAGACCGTTATCGCCGAAGCCGGTGCAATGAACTGGATGGACGACCGGATTTCGTTCGAAGCGAAAATGGGCGATGGATCGAAGCCCGCTGAAGGCATGTTCGGCAAGCTGCTGGGGGCGGGCAAGCGCGCCCTCACCGGCGAAAGCCTCTTCATGACGCATTTCACCAACGTGGGGGACGGCAAGCGACGCGTCGCGTTTGGCGCGCCGTATCCCGGCAAGATTGTTGCGATCGACATGGCAACCTGCGGCGAGATCCTCTGCCAAAAGGACGCGTTCCTTTGCGCGGCACTGGGCACTTCGGTGGGTATCGCCTTCAACAAGCGGCTGGGCGCCGGATTCTTCGGAGGTGAAGGATTCATTCTGGAACGGCTTCAGGGCGACGGCATGGCTTTCCTGCATGCCGGTGGAACGGTTGTGAAGAAGGAATTGAACAACGAGCTGATCAAGATCGACACCGGGTGCATCGTGGCTTTTACGCCGGGGATCGACTACAGCATCGAACGCGTTGGCCTCAAATCGATGTTCTTCGGCGGGGAAGGGCTGTTTCTGGCCACCCTGCGCGGAACGGGCACCATCTATCTGCAGAGCCTGCCGTTCTCGCGCCTCGCCGACCGGATCATCCAGCATGCACCCCGTGCGGGCGGCGAGCGCAAGGGCGAAGGATCGATTCTGGGAGTCGTGGGCGATTTGCTCAGCGGCGATTAACCGACTGGCCGCTTTGCGTGAACATCCCTGTCGTACATCCACGGCGGGGATTTTTTATTACCCGAACGAGAGGAGGGCGAAGCACGACCCAATCAGCAGCAACGGGGAGATGACTACCAAGGTGCAGATTCCGGCCCCGACCAGCGGGCGCTTTGCGAGAAATGCGGCTACGGCTCCGAACGCGAGAATGAGGCCGCCGATCACTAGCGGGGCCGCGCCATTTGCCGTAAAGGCGAGGACGATGGCTAGGATGGCGATGCCGAGCGCAGCCAGGAAGCCGATTAGAAAGTCGCGTCCGCGATTGGTTTCTCTGTACTCACTCATTGCGACCCCCTTGGTTTTTCATTAGTCCCATTTTGGCTAGCAGAATAATGATTCCTGCGATGCATATCCATTGAAATGTGGTCAATCCCGCCCATGCCGGATGGGGGCGCAGGAATTCCTCGAAAAAACGAAACAAAAAATAGGATATGAAAAAACCGCTGAGCAGGCTCCCGGGGGGCGCCTTTTTCTGGCGCAGCAGGATGATGCCCAGGGCGGAAAGGCAGAATGCCAGTTCATAGAGCTGGGTCGGGTGGCGTGCGATGCCGTCGCCAAAATCCACTCCCCACGGCATGGTGGTCGGCTTGCCAAAGCAACATCCGTTCAGCAGGCAGCCAATGCGGCCGATCGCCATCCCCAGTGCGACCGGTGCTGCAAGCAGGTTCCCGTAGCGATTCCGGATGCCCAGCCGCTTTTTGATATACAGGACCCCCAGCGTGCCGCCCACCAGGCCGCCGACAATCGTCCGGCCAGCCAGCAAGGCTTGCCAACTCGGGCCATGGCCCAGGTTCCACAGAACCACCGGGAGCTTGGCGCCGAGCACACCGCCGATCAGGGCGGCCAGCGCGATTGGAAAGATTTGTCCCGACGATGCTGCACGGTTTCGTGTGTTGATCATGAAAAGGCCGGTGCCTGCGGCAATGGAAAGCAGCATGAAGAGGGAGTAGGCCGGGAAGCCCGCCGGGCAGAAACCCCATCCCTCGGGAACGTTGTGCGAGACCTCCATCATTTGGTTCGTGTTCCCGTTCGGGGGAAAAAGCGCCCCGTCATTTTTTGGTAGTCGAGATAGGCCGGGCCGAAGGTTTGCGTCAGCGCACGCTCCTCGAGGTTGGAGCGGTAGATCATGGCCGGGATGAAGACAAGGGTGTTCTCGAGGGCGGCCAACGGATTGAGATAGGCCAGCGACGCACCATAGAACATCCATATGATCGAGGCATAGAGCGGGTGCCGCACGAATCGGTAGGGGCCGGTGGTGACCAGCTGCTGGTTGTCGTAGATCCGCACGTGGTCTGCCCAGTTGGCTTTCAGAAAAATCCGGCCCCAGATATTGAAGGCGGCGCCAAACACCATCAACCCCAGCCCGATGGAGCGCACGGCAACCAGCCCATCCGTTTCAGGCGCACTCCAATGGAAACGAATGGTTAGATAGATCAATATAAAAAACGCAGTCATGCTGGCCGTCGCCACAGGGCTGCGCCGCTCACGGAACGTGCGGGCCTTGCCCGCGTTCAGGAAATTGAAAACAATGGCCGCCAGCATGGCCAGGATGCATAGCGACGTAATGGCATCTGCGGCCAGGTTAAACACGGGCCGTCCTGTATAGGGTGTTGTAGGCCGAAAACGGAATCTTGCTCCCGTCGGGTTGCAGCACATGCGCGCATTCGCGGCAGGCCCGGTTCACGTCAAAATTCCAGCCGTCAAGGAAGCTGGCAACGGTCAGATGGAAGAAGCGCTCGTGCACCAGTTTGGATCGCTCTTCGACAGACTGGTTCATCAAATCGGCCGGGAGCCGTTTTGCGAGGGCCTCCAGAATGGGGCCACCCTTGCAGAGGCACGCACTGGCCGTGGCTTCAATCAGATCTTCGACCGATGCCGTGAGCGGATTGCCTTTCCACGCATCGGACAATACCCGGGGAATCGGTTTCCATGCGCCGGCACGTTTTTCCAGGTAAACCATGCTGGCCAGCCCGCAGGAAAGCGGGATGAAGTCTTTGGTGCCCATCAGCTCGCGGGCGGTTCGGGCCAGCACATTGACCACTTCGGTTTGTGTGACGCGCCCCTCGGGCGGAGGTGCGTCGCTATTGCGTCCAAAATAGGCCTCGCACTGGTAGTTGATGCCCCGAACCGCCGGGTGGTCGATGGCAAACCGCAGCAGGTCGCCGGCCGTTTCCAGATTTAGGCCGCGGCGCAACGTGGCGACGAGCGTGGCGGGAATTCCATGTGCGGCTAGGGCATCGAGGGCCTTTTGTTTTTCGGCCAGTAAAGGTCTGCCCCGCAAGGTTTCGTAGATTCCGTCATCCAGTCCGTCGAACTGCAGGTAGACCTCAAATCCGTTGCCCAGCCGAGCCAGCTCCGCAACGTCTATTTTCCCGTTTTGCAACGCCAGTCCGTTGGTGTTGAGCATGACGTATTTGAATGGCCGGGCCATGGCGGCGCGCAGGATATCCATGATTTGCGGATGCATGGTGGGCTCTCCACCGCTGACTTGCAGGATTTCCGGCTTTCCTTGGGCCGATTCCACGGCAAAGTCGAGCATGTGTTCGATGGTTTCCAGTGTCCGGAACTCGCCGCTCCCCGAATCGGCATAGCAAACCGGACAGCCAAGGTCGCATTCATCGGTTACCTCGATCAGGGCGATGCAGCTTTTCTGGCGGTGGTCGGCGCAGAGCCCGCAGTCGAAGGGGCATCCGCGTTTAACCGCGTTTTGGGTCGTTTCCGGCGGCCGGTTGGGCCTGCGGGCCTTCTCCCAACCCTTGTATAGCGCCGCATCGTGCTCGACGAGGTTTTTCCTTGAACCGCATTCCGGGCAGTTGGATTCAAGGTAAAGGCTTCCGTTGCACTCAATAATCCGCGCAGGGACCACCGCAGCGCACAAAATGCAATATGACTGGGTTTTAGATGAAGTAGGCATACTGTATCTCATATTGGCATCGGTGCCCGGGCCATCAAGGCATTTTCCCGCTTTTCTTTGTGCCATTCACCCGGGTTTCCCGCTATGCTCCCCGCCATCTTTTTCAACGCATTGGAATGAGGGGAAATCAGCATGATCTACAGGATTGAAATCGGTTTGAAGGACGGCGTGCCGGATGCGCGCGGACGGGGTGTGATCCATCGCGCAAAGGGCGCCCTGAAGATGGAGCTAACGGAGTGCCGCACGCGCGATGTCTACAAGGTCGTCGCCAACATCGACGACACCACGGCCGCCACCGTACAGAAAACCTTTGCCGACCCGGTCGTGGCCGAATCCGCCATGGGCCGCCTGCCGGCACCGGAATCCTTCGATTGGATGCTGGAAATCGGGTTCAAGCCCGGCGTGACCGACAACGTGGGCCGCACGGCGCGCGGTGCGTTGAAGGATATCGTCGGTCGCGAGCTGGAATGGGAGGAGCAGGTCTATACGTGTATCCAGTATTTCCTCTCCGGCGATCTCTCCCGTCAGGATGTCGAACACCTTGGCAAGGATTTGCTGGCCAACACGCTGATTCAGACGATCTCCGTTTTCTCGAAGGATGAATGGCTGGCCGCGACTCCGGATATTTCCGCCCCGATCTTCGACGACCATCCCGAAATCAAGGTCAACACCATCGAGCTGCCCGACGACGACGCGGCCCTGATGAAGATTTCCAGCGATGGGATTCTTTCGCTCTCGCTCGAGGAAATGCGCGCCATCCGCAACCACTACCTCTCCGACGACGTCAAAGCGCATCGCACCCAGCTCGGCCTGCCGGAATGGCCGACCGACATCGAACTCGAATGTATTGCACAGACCTGGTCGGAGCATTGCTCGCACAAGATTTTTGCCGGCACGGTCAACTACAAGGACGAGGAAACCGGCGAAACCGAAACGATCAACTCCCTCTACAAGACCTACGTCAAGGCCTCTACCAAGAAGGTCGAGGAATCTATCGATTGGCTCGTTTCGGTATTCACCGACAACGCCGGCATTGTGAAATTCGACGACAAGCAGCACATCGTCTACAAGGTGGAAACCCACAACTCGCCCTCCGCACTCGATCCCTACGGCGGATCGATGACCGGCATCGTCGGCGTCAACCGCGACCCCATGGGAACGGGCATGGCGGCCGAGCTGGTTTCCAACGTCTGGGGCTACTGCCTCGGCTCGCCGTTCTACGACAAGCAGGTGCCGGAAGGTCTGATGCATCCGCGCCGAATCCGCGATGGGGTTCACGAGGGCGTCATCGACGGCGGCAACCAGTCCGGCATCCCATACTGCCGCGGCTTCGAATGCTTCGACGAACGCTACCTCGGAAAGCCGCTGGTCTACTGCGGCACGCTGGGCAAGATTCCGGTGCAAGTCACCGGTGCTCCGTCCGAACGCAAGGAGATTGAAGTGGGCGACTGGACCGTCATGTGCGGTGGCCGCATTGGCAAGGATGGGATCCATGGCGCAACCTTCTCGTCCGAGGAGCTGCGGACTGAATCGCCGGCGCAAGCCGTGCAGATCGGCGATCCGCTGACCCAGCGCAAGCTGTACGAATTTTTAATTGAAGCGCGCGACCTCGGTCTCTACCGCTGCATCACCGACAACGGCGCTGGCGGCATCTCCTGCTCATTCGGTGAAATGGGCAAGTATTCCGGCGGTTGCGAATGCGAACTGAAGGATGCCCCGCTCAAATACGAAGGACTTCAACCTTGGGAAATTCTCGTTTCCGAAGCGCAGGAACGCATGACGCTCGCCGTCCAGCCCGAATGCCGCGAGGCCTTTGAAACGTTGGCGAAACAACGTGATGTTGAAGTTGCCTTCATGGGCCGCTACAACGATTCCGGCTACTTTACCGTCAAGTATGATGGCAAAGTGATCGCCAGCCTCGACATGGATTTCCTCTATGAAACCGGCTGCCCGACGCTCGTCATGCCGGGCGTCTGGAAAAAGCCGTCCATTCCGGCGCCGAAGGTCGAGAAGAAGGCCGACTATTCTGAAACACTGACGAAGCTGATGGGCGACCTGAACATCTGCTCGCGTGAATTCAAGAGCCGCATCTATGATGGCGAGGTGAAGGGCCTGAGCGTCGTGAAACCGTACGTTGGCGTCAACGCCGATGTGCCCTCCGACGCTACCGTCATGCGCATCGAGTACGAAGACAATCGTGGTGCGGTTTTGGCCGAGGGCATCAATCCGTGGTTCTCCGATATCGACACCTACGACATGACGGCGTCGGTAATCGACGAAGCCGTCCGCCGCATCATTGCCGTCGGCGGCTCGCTGGATCGCATTGCGATCCTCGACAACTTCTGCTGGCCCGACCCGGTCGAGTCGGAAAAGACGCCGGACGGCGCCTACAAGATGGCGCAGCTGGTGCGCTCGAACAAGGCGCTCTACGACTACACGACGCTCTACAAGACGCCCGCCGTTTCCGGCAAGGACTCCTGCAAGAACGACTCGACGCGCGGCGGCAAGAAGATATCCATCCCGCCGACGTTGCTGATCTCCTCGCTGGGGCAGATCGATGACGTCAACAAGGCGGTGACTGCGCCGTTCAAGGATGCCGGCGACGTGGTTTATGTCATCGGCGAAACCAAGGACGAGCTTGGGGCTTCGGCCTACTACCGCCTGTTGGCCGAGGCACAGGGCGTGCCGGAAAACTATGGTGGAACCGTGCCTTCGGTCGATGGCGAAACCGCGCTGAAGATCTATGGCGCGATGAACAAGGCGACGGATGCGGGTCTGCTGAAGTCGGCCACTACGCCCACCAAGGGCGGCCTCGCGGTTTCGTTGGCACTCGCCTGCGTCGGCGGACAACTCGGTGCGGATGTTGATCTTTCGTCTCTCGGCGAAGCCGACATTGCGCTTTTCTCGGAATCCAACAGTCGCTTCGTGGTGTCGGTTGCTCCTGAAAAGGCCGCCGAGCTCGAAACCCTCTTCAGCGGGCTTCCGGTGGCCAAGATCGGTACCGTGACCACCGCGATGAAGTTGGTGGTAAAGGGTGCGGTTGAAGTCGATGTCGCGGCCCTGGTGAAACCGTTCAAGGAAACCCTGTACGGCATATAAGCGACAGGGTTGCTGCGGCGGCCGGGCCAAAAGGATTTTTATGAATCTGCTTCATTCGAATCTGGAAGGGCTTGATGAAAGTCTGCTGGTTGAGCTCGATGAAACCGTTAAGTCGATCTATCGGCTGATCGTTTTCAGCGAAGCCCATAAACGGTCGGACCTGCTCGTACGGTATCTTGAGGCCATGCAGCATCTGCGCGATGTCATGAGCGTAAAGAATGCTCAGCAGGAAGCCCACACCGAGGAAGAGGCCCGGGAATACCTTGCAAATCTCAAGCGCGGTATCGAGCTGATCGTGGATGAGATCGGATCCCGCCGAGGCCTCGAATCGCCCGTGGATCTGTTCCGGCTTTTCCGGCTGATTGCGCCGGAGGCCGCAGCGCGGCATCCGAATCGCTACCGCCATACCACCGTGCAATTCGGACCGTGCTTCGGGGCGGAGCCTGCGCGGATACCCGTCTTGGTTGAGCAACTATTCCACGAACTGCCCAACATTCAGCACCCCGTCACCCGCGCGGTTTATATGCATCACGAACTGGTACGGATCCATCCATTTGTCGATGGTAATGGCCGCCTTTGCAGAATGGCCAAGAACTGGCTGCTTATGTACGACCTTTATCCACCCATGTTCATCAAGAACGTGTTCGACAAGCATCTCTATATCGCCCGGCTGCAGGAAAGTTTTCTGTCCATCGAGGATGACCCGAGTGTGCTTAATCCCTCTACGCAGGCGTTTTTCCAGGACGAGTTCCGCCGGCTCCGGGCCAGCGCGACCTTTATCCTGAACCGCATGCTCAAGAACCCGCACATGGAGTTTCCGGAGGAGTCAGAGGATCTTACCGAGCTGTAGCTGCGGAAGTGGTAAATTCCAATGATTGCGGTTACTGGCAAGGACTCATGAAGGAACAATTCATTTCAACGATTCTGGAGTCCACCGGGGCGGATGCGCTGGTTGGACAGGAAACCATTCAGAGCCTATGGAGTGGCTACGGGAAAATTGCCCGCGTCCGCCTCCAAGGAGCCTCGGTCGACAGCGTCATTGTGAAGCACGTTCACTGGCCGACGGAGCGGGATCATCCGCGCGGATGGAATACGGATCTGTCCCACGAACGGAAGGTTCGATCCTATCAGGTGGAGATGGCTTGGTATGAACGGTGGAGCGCCCTGTGCGATGACGAGTGCCGGGTCCCGCATGCTCTTGCACTGGACTCGGACGGCGAGGAATTCCTGTTGGTCATGGAGGATCTCGATGCGGCGGGGTTTTCCGGTCGCCGCCATTTTGTATCCGATGAAGAACTTCGGGCCTGTCTTTCCTGGCTCGCCCATTTCCATGCCACATTCATGAATGCGAAACCGAACGGATTGTGGGAAACGGGAACCTACTGGCACCTTGAGACGCGGCCCGATGAATTGAACGTGCTGGGCCATGAAGATTCGGCACTGAGGGATGCGGCCGTTGCGATCGACCGGAGACTACGGGAGTCGCCGTTTCAAACCTTGGTGCACGGCGATGCCAAGCTGGCCAACTTTTGTTTTTCGAGCGATGGAACCCGGGTAGCGGCGATTGACTTTCAATATGTCGGCGGCGGGTGCGGCATGAAGGATATTGCGTATTTTATCGGGAGCTGTCTGGGCGAGCTAGAATGCGAGAGCAGGGAAGGGGAACTGCTGGAGGTCTATTTTACTGCGTTGCGCGACGCACTGAAGACGCGGCAACCGGATCTCGATGCCGACGCGGTTGAACGCGACTGGCGCGCACTCTATCCCGTCGCCTGGACCGATTTCCATCGTTTTCTGAAAGGGTGGAGTCCCGGCCATTGGAAGATCAACGATTACAGCGAGCGGCTGGCCCGCGAGGTGGTTGCCGGATTGGGAGGCATTTAATGAAGCTGGAAAAAGAGCACCTGTTGGATCTAGCGGAGCGGGCCATGTTGGCGGCGCGCGAGGCGGGGGCGCTGATTGCGGAACATGCAAGCCGACCGGTCGAAGTCAAAACCAAGGCCAATGCGCCGAGCCGGGCCGCCGAGGTGGTGACGGAATTCGATTTCATGAGCCAGGCGGCAATCCTGAACATACTGAAACCTACCTGTAAGGAGTATGATCTGGCCCTGCTTTCGGAAGAACAACCGGATGATCCGGCCCGGCTGGAGAAGGATGCGTTCTGGTGCATCGATCCGATGGATGGCACGCTCTGTTTTGTGGAGGGCACGCCCGGATATGC
>JBNLGU010000039.1:0-25097 GCA_050306215.1 Pontiella sp. | reverse complement strand
CCCGGTCACCGTCTCGAGTTCCCTGTTACCCTCCGTTACGAACGCTATTACTATGCCGCCGCGGGAGCGGACTTCCTCCACGTTCGAGGCGACTTTCTCGTATACCTGGTCCGTCGGTGCGAGCACCACTACCGGGAGGTTCTCGTCAATGAGCGCGATAGGCCCGTGCTTCATCTCACCGGCCGGGTAGCCTTCGGCATGGATGTACGATATCTCCTTCAGCTTCAGCGCGCCCTCCAGCGCCACCGGGTAGAGATACCTGCGACCGATAAAGAACGCATGCTCGCAATGGGCATACTTGCTTGCAACAGCCTTGATGGCATCATTCTGTTCCAGCACCTTTTCCACCAGCTCCGGCAGGCGCTTGATCCAACGACACATCTCCTCCCCCTCATTCAGGGGCATGCGACGCGTCCGCGCAATTTTAAGTGCCATCATCAGCATCACGGAAACCTGGCAGGTAAAGGCCTTGGTTGAAGCCACTCCGATTTCCGGGCCGGCATGCAGGTAGACTCCGCGGCCGGTTTCACGTGCGATCGTGGAACCCACCACGTTGCAAACCCCGGCCACCACCGCGCCCTTGTGCTTGGCTTCGCGCACGGCCGCCAACGTGTCGGCTGTTTCGCCTGACTGGCTGATGGCCACCACCAAATCCGAGGGGGTGATAATCGGGTTGCGATAGCGGAACTCGGCCGCCTGTTCCACTTCGGCCAGAATGCCGGCCATCTCTTCAATGGCATATTCACCAACCATGCCGGCATGCATCGAGGTGCCGCAGCCCACGACCAGCACACGATTGATCATGGCCGCGTCGCGCGGCGAAAAATCCAGGCCGGACAAAATGGCGGTTCCCATCTCGAAATCCAGGCGGCCACGAATGGCGTTGCGAATGGCATCGGGCTGCTCGAACATTTCCTTGAGCATGAAATGGGCATACTCGCCCTTCTCCGCAGCCCCCGCATCCCAGTCCATTTCCATGATTTCGCGATTCACCGGCGCCCGCTGCAGGTCGAACATCTGCACCCCGGACTCCGTGATCACGGCCATGTCGAAATCCTCGAGATAGACCGCATCCCGCGTGTGGGGAATGATGGCCGAAGCATCGCTGGCCACCAAGGTTTCATCCTTGCCCAAACCCAGCACGATCGGGCTCCCGCAACGGGCGGCCACCAGCTTATCAGGCTCATGGTCCGTCAAGACCACGATGCCATAGGTGCCCTTGACCTTTTTGAGCGCTTCGCTAACCGCCTCCTCGAGGTTGCCCTTGTAGCAAAAGGCAATCAGTTGGATCAGCACCTCCGAATCCGTATCGGAGATGCATTCGATGCCCTGCTGGGCCAGTCCATTCCGGATGGACTTGTAGTTTTCAATGATGCCGTTGTGCACCATCGCAAAATGCCCGGACGCATCCTTGTGCGGATGGGCGTTGATCTCGTTCGGGGGACCATGGGTTGCCCAACGCGTATGGCCGATGCCCACCGTGGCGTCATGCAACGCAAGCTCGCCGGATGCATCGATCCGTTCGCGCAGCGCCCGGATTTTACCGGGATTCTTGACCACGCAAATCCCATGGTCCTCCAGGCAGGCAATACCGGCGGAGTCGTAGCCGCGATATTCCAGCCGGCGCAAACCGTCCACCAGAATTTCCGCTGCTTTCCGTTTTCCAAAATATCCAACAATTCCACACATATTTGTTTCCTCGTTTTTCCAAGCTTTGTATCGTTATGAGTGACCCGCTGGGAAATCAGACTCTGCCTTCAAAAACGGGCGTTGTCCAATGTAGGGTCTACTCGCTGGCTGGATTGTATTTTTTTTCCTCTAAAATTGAAGTAATCCAGCTCAGGGTTCCGTTATCTATCGTTGGGTTATTCATTCTGAATTTATCCAACAGGGAAAGCCATTTTGTTTCCTCTAAGCTTCCGTTGGGTAATTGAACGCTGTCTCCTCTAAAAGGTTTAATCTGAGTGATAGTAAGAGCGTTATATGATTCCGGATTATGTTTTTTGTCACCAAGATTTCTGTTGTGTGCTAAGCACCAAGTCGTCTCATCAGATAAAGCCAAGTCTGCTTGTGATGAACCTCCGTCCCAGAACATGGAAAGGTTCGATATATCGGAAATAGAATGTGGAGAAGGCTGTTTCGCAGGTGTACAGGAACAGAGACAAACGAAAGGTATCGCCAAGAGTATTGATTTTAGAATATTCATATTCATCTCAGTCCAACCATCCCATTTTCGCCAAAGGCGGGAACCCTATATCTTTTTCAAACTGCAATGGAATCCCCAATCGTGGGTATCCACCAAAAACTAATCGTCGCCCAAGGTCCGGTTAGCGACCCGGTGCTCGAGCGATTCCGCTGGAAATTCCGCTTCAACCAACGTCCCCAACATTTCAAGCAATACGGCCACACGGTCCAAGGCCGGCATCACCTTGATCACCTTCACCTTCAAGCCCTGCATGGATCCGTCGAGAATCGTCGTCTCGTCGCCCACCTCAAGCGGAACGCCCCCATCCACCGATTCGTTGTCATCCAAATCGAGCCGGATGGAATCCAGGACCGACTCAGGAACCGGGACGTAGCGGCCATTGAAAATGGGTATGTGCAGGACGCCGGGCGCATGCGCCACCGAACGTTGCATTTCAGGGATGTCGAAATAAACGAAGATATAACCGGGAAACATGGCCTCCTGGAACCAGACCGGACCGCGCACGGTCTTGCGGCGAAAGCGGATCTGGGGGCAGAACACATCGAGCCCTAGCATGGACTGGATACTGGCTGCGGCCAAACGCTCCTTCTTCGGCTTCGTGCGAACGCAATACCAAAAGCAGCCGGGTTCGTATGGGAGGCGGGCAACCATCGGTTAGGCCCCTATGAGTTTCAGCACCAGCGGAAGCGTTTTTCCGGCCCGCTTTTGCCAGTTTTCAAGCAAGTCGATCTTTTCCCCGATGGCCTCTTTTTCGCTCCCGTCGAATTCGTCCAGCAACTCGCGAATCCGTTCGATCCGATCCTTGCCGCTGGCCACATGGGGCTGGATCTGTTCACTGGCAAATCCGGAGGCCATCTTGCGAAGGGAGGTCTCGGCGATGTAGTAGTCCTTGCGATCGCCCGGCACATACACCGTGCGGATGGCGCCAAAAGAGCGCAGGATTTTCAACCCCTGGCTCGTCGAGCCTTTGCTGATGTTGAGCCGGATGCGGCAATCATCCAAACACAACGGATCCGACGAAACGAACAGCACCCCGTATATCTCACCCACCGAGCGAGGCAGGTTCAAGACATCGGCCATCCGTACGAACAGGGCGATAACCTCCTGTTCCAGCTCACTCAAAACCCGGGTATTGCCTGAAGTAGCTTCCATATTGTTCAAAATATACTGAACAAACTGGGAAGCTCAACCTTAATTATTGTTAAAGAACGCATGCTTGAACCTTTCCGGCGAATCCCCTTTCCAGCACCCTTGCGGGCATCTATTTTGATGGGGACGCAGCATCGGGTATGGATTCCTGTGTAGAAGCAGCATGCCCACACTCTTAAAAGGAAAGGTAGGCACAACCTATGAAACCGCGAATCAGCATGATCACCCTCGGCGTCGATGATCTTGGCCAATCCATTGCCTTCTACGAAAAAGGTCTGGGATTCCCACGCATGGAGTCCCCGCCGGAGGTCGCCTTCTTCACACTGAACGGCACCTGGCTCGGGCTGTACGGGCGAGAGGCGCTGGCCGAAGATGCACAGGTTTCCGCGCAAGGAGACGGATTCAAAGGGTACACCCTCGCCCACAACGTCGCATCCGAGCAGGAAGTCGACGATGTAATCGATCAGGCCATTGCCGCCGGTGCCAAACTGGTTAAGAAGCCCCAAAACGTATTCTGGGGCGGCTACTCCGGCTATTTTGCAGATCCGGACGGCCATTTGTGGGAAGTCGCGTACAATCCCATGTTCTGGGTCGGCCCGGTCGACGAACCGGAATAGCGAACGGCAGGATATCCGCTTTCCAGCTTCCGGGGTTCAGCAGCGAAAACCGATCGAGATGCAAACACCCTAGTCGCAGGCGGCGGGAACGGTCGATGGCGCGGTTTGGAAAGATTGATAGGAATCCGTGATTGAAACCCCCTCCCGTCTGGATAAACTGACCGCTTTCACTTTCAGGGAGCAGTATGGCCGAAAAGAAGGAAACACCCATGATGGCGCAGTATCGGAAGATACGGCGCGAACTACCGGAGGACACCATCCTCTTTTTTCGTTTGGGCGATTTCTATGAAATGTTTTTCGATGACGCGAAAACGGCCTCCGACATCCTCGACATCACGCTGACCAAGCGCCACAACACGCCGATGTGCGGCATCCCCTACCACTCCGCCTCGGGCTACCTCGAACGGCTGGTGCGCGCCGGCAAGAAGGTGGCGATCTGCGAACAGATTGAGGATCCGGCCACGGCCAAGGGCGTCGTGAAGCGCGACGTGACCCGCATTGTGACGCCGGGCACCATTCTCGACGAGGTCCAGCTTGACGGCAACCAAAACAACTTCCTGGCCGGGCTCTACCGCGCCAAGACCCGTTTCGGGCTGGCCATGCTCGATTTGTCGACCGGCGAATTCTGGATCGAGGAGACGGATGAGGTGGCCAACGTACAGGCCAACCTGTCCCGCTATGCCCCGGCCGAGTGCATCGTGGCCGAGGAACAAATGGACGATCCATCTTTTGGCGAGCTGGGCCTCGAAACCACCAACACCTTGTTGACGGCGTGCGAGGGCTGGACCTTTGAAGCGACGTCGGCCAACGATTTCCTGTTGCGCCACTTCAATGTTCATTCCCTCGAAGGATTTGGCTGCGCCTCCATGACCCCGGCAGTCGGCGCGGCCGGCGCCGTGCTCTATTATGTTAAAACCGAATTGCGGCGCAACCTTTCGCACGTCCGCAACCTCCGGGTAAAGAATCCGGCCGACTACATGCTGATGGACGAGACGACGGCCACCAACCTGGAACTGGTGGCCCCGATCAATTCGAACCGGCAGGCCTACAAGGCCACGCTCCTGCACATCCTCGACTCCACCTGCACTGCCATGGGCGGCCGGCTCCTGCGCGAATGGCTTTTGCGCCCGCTCAACAATCTCGAGCAGATCACCGCCCGGCACGATGCGGTGGACCTGATGGTCAACAACCAATCCTACTTGCGCAGCGTGCGCGACGTACTCGGCGACATCAAGGACGTCGAACGCCTGATCTCGCGCATCGGCTCGACCAGCGGCAACCCGCGCGATGTCCGCGCCATGGGCGTTTCGTTGCAGCAAATGCCCATGATCAAGGCGCTACTCAACGGAAAAGGAACGATCCTCGAACAGCTGGGCGAACAGATCACCTCCCTCCCCGAACTGGTGGTGCTGATCGATTCGGCCATTGTGGATGAACCGCCGATCAATCTGAAGGACGGCGGCGTCATACGACCGGACTACCATGCCGAACTCGACGAACTGCGCGATGCCGCAACCCTCGGCCGCAAGTGGCTGGCGGAATACCAGGCGGCGGAAATGGAACGTACCGGTATCAAGTCCTTGAAGGTGCGGCACAACAAGGTCTTTGGCTACTACATCGAAGTGAGCAAAAGCAATTTGGAGTTGGTGCCGGAGGATTATATCCGCAAGCAAACGCTGGTGAATGCGGAGCGCTTCATCACGCCGGAGCTGAAGGAATACGAAAACAAGATTCTCGGCGCACAGGAACGGTCGGTCGGATTGGAGCAGGAAATCTTTACCGAAATACGCCGGCAGGCCGTAGAGCATCTGGAAACCATCCAGGGCAATGCCATGGCCATTGCGCAAGTCGATGTCCTGGCCGCCTTCGCCGAACGCGCGCTTTCCAACAACTATGCCCGGCCGATAATCAACGACAGCGGGCGGATTCAGATCCAGGACGGCCGCCATCCCGTGGTAGAACAGATGCCGGACGCCGAACGTTTCGTGCCGAACGACACCGTGCTCGACCGCGAAACCCATCAGCTCATCATCATCACCGGCCCCAACATGGCCGGTAAGTCGACCTATATCCGTCAGGTGGCCCTCATTACCATCATGGCGCACATGGGTTGCTTCGTTCCGGCGGCCTCGGCCGAGATCGGCATCGTCGACCGCGTTTTCACGCGCGTGGGTGCCAGCGACGACCTGGCGCGGGGTCGGTCCACCTTCATGGTCGAGATGCAGGAGACGGCCAACATCCTGAATAATGCAACGCCAAGGAGCCTGATCGTGCTCGACGAGATCGGCCGCGGCACCAGCACGTTCGACGGGATCAGCATCGCGTGGTCGGTGGCGGAATTTCTCTGCAAGAACGAAGCTATGCGGGCCAAGACCCTCTTCGCCACGCACTACCATGAACTGACCGACCTTGCGCTTACCCTGCCCAACGTCCAGAATTTCAGCGTACTCGTGAAGGAAAAGGGCCACGCTATCACCTTCCTCCGGAAAATCGTTCCGGGTGCGGCCGACAAAAGCTACGGGATCCAGGTCGCGCGACTGGCAGGATTACCCGACGAGGTGATTGAACGGGCGAGCGACATCCTCAAGAATCTCGAAGAGGGCGAGCTGGGCGATACGGGCCAGCCAAAGCTGGCCAAGAAACGCCCGCACAAATTGAAAGCGAATGTATCGCAACTCGATCTGTTCTGATTTTCACGAAACCCTGCACTTGCAAATCATTTGTAAATCATCCTACCCTATTTTATTGCTGAATCAACTAAGGGAGAAGT
The DNA here is from genome assembly GCA_050306215.1 of Pontiella sp. Classification (GTDB taxonomy): domain Bacteria; phylum Verrucomicrobiota; class Kiritimatiellia; order Kiritimatiellales; family Pontiellaceae; genus Pontiella. The sequence goes on along the minus strand of JBNLGU010000039.1, from coordinate 18,355 downwards.
TATGAGCAAGAAGTCGTTGGGTCCGACTATTCTGATTGTACTGGGGTTGGTGTTCATTGCTACCATTGGTTTGCGAACCATCAGCACACCCGAAATCTGGAGCCACCTGGCCCAAGGAAGGGACAACGTCCCCCTCTCCTTCCTGGCAAGCGATAGCGCGGTCAACACCACGTGGCTGTACGACAAGCTGGCCTACGTCATGTGGAACGCCGGCGGGCCAAGCCTGCTGATCATCCTGAACATGGCAGGACTGGTGGCGATGTTCGTCCTGCTGATGCAGGTGTCGAAAAAATGGGGCGGCGCCATGAGCCAGGGCTTTGCCCTGCTGATTGCCGGGCATCTGATCTTCCAGTCGATCGACGTCGGACCGGAAATCATAATGATGCTGATGATTGCACTGACGCTCTACCTGCTTTCCACCCTCAAACAACCGGCCGTTTTGTTTGCCACGCTGATCCCGCTCGAAATTCTATGGACCAACATGCATGGTTCGTTTATCTACGGCCCGATCCTAGCCGGCCTGACGGCCGTTCAAGCGGCCCAGCAAAACAAGGCCCCGACCGGCAGGACACGCAAAAAGCAGGGCATCCCCTCCGGCACCTATGCCATCCTGGCGGTCGCCATGCTGGCGGCCACCGCGGCGAATCCCTACCTGTTTAAAATGCACGGGCAGGTTATTGCCAACATCAAGATGTCCGCCCCGGCCTACTGGTCCTCGCTCTTCCTCGACTATTTCCAGATTCCCGCGATCAAGCCCCTGATTTTGTTCGTCATGGTGCTCGGCGCCGGCGGATTGATTACCCTCAAGAAGAAGCTCCCGGTAGTGCTGACAAGCATTGCCATCTACGGCGCCTTCATGGTTTGGGCATCGCCTCAGAAAATGGCGTTTCAGTTCGCCGTGCTCGCCTTCCCGTTCATCGTGCTCAGTCTCACATCCATCAGCGAATACATCCACGGCTCGCTCGAACAGGTGCTTGGCAAGCAGGCCAAGTTGCTGGCTCCGGCCACGAGCAGCGTACTGGTTCTGCTATTCATTCTATCAATCATTCCCATGGCGAGCAACTGTGCCTACGTGAAGAACGGGAGTGCATCCAACTTTGGGGTGGGCGCTGAAGAGCAACTCTACCCCAGCGGTGCCGAAGCCGTGATCGGCGATCCGGCGTTCCCTGCCCCTGAACGAACCATCAACCTTGCGGCCGATGGCGGCTACCTGGCCTTCAAGTACCCCGGCCGCAAAATCTTCATCGACTACCGTGCGGGGCGCTACGATGAAAAGGTGCTTACCGACCTGAACAGCATGCTGCTCGGCGACCGTGCGGCCTATGACCGCATGTATGAAACCTACCGTCCCGAGGCATTCATCATCAACACCCTCCACCCTTCGTCAGCCTCAGGAATCATCACATTGCTGTCGAAAGGTTTTTGGAAACTCGCCTACTTTGACGGCACCACTGCCATCCTCGTCCTGAAGAAGGAAGGCTTAAGCAGCATTCTGGACAACACGCAAGCGCAACAAGCCGGACTGGAAAAACTGGAGAAGGCCCGCAAGGACTATGTGGCCAAGGCGGGTTCGTGCAAAGCGGGCAATCCGGCAGAACTGATCGGCTCCGGCAAGGTCTTCCTCGCCTTGAACCGCGCCAAGGAATCGCAAGCCATCTTTTCCCTGTTGCTGCAGAACAACAGCCAGATACCGGGTGCGTGGATAGGACTGGGCGAAAGCCAGCTGCGACTCAAGGACTACGAGGCTGCCGCGACGTCCCTCAAAACGGCAACCGAGCTTGCCCCGAAAAACCTACTCGCTTGGCGATCATACGTCGGTGCGTGCTACTATTGCTCGCAGCGGCTGAAGGATCCGGACAAGCAAGCCTACTATAAAGCCGAAATGGAAAAGGCCATTGAAGAAGTCAAGAAGTTGATGGACCGCCAGAAGAAAAACGAGAAGGAAGAGCCGGCTTCGGACGATTTGCTACCAGAGGAACCAACGGACCAGAATCTGCAGGATCTAACCCTCCCCGAAGGAAAGTAGCGCGTTTATTCGCTTTCGCTTGATACGGGCCGGATTTTCGGAATGAGAATCCGGCCTTTTTGTGTCGGCTCATGTTTCTTGTCGAACAGGAAGCTATATGAAAAGAAGGCGATGCCCCGGCACTCCGAATCCTCTACCATTTCCATCTGCGACAGGATCTCGTCGACATCGTTCTTGCAATTGATACCCACGACAACGGAACGCCGGAAGCCCCTTCGCCCGCCGGCCCGCCGGATATCTTTCAGGTAGCGGGAAAACGATTTCGTTCCATAGTTCATCTGCACGGCCCAATCGACCAATCCCTGCCGGATCCAGGCTCCCGAATCCTGGTATGCGCGGTATCTACCTTCAACCGGATTCCCCATGACGCTGGCACTCAACAGGCATCCGTCCGGACGAATCGCGTGGATTACATCGAAAGCTTCCGCCACGACCCGACTGACGGAATCCCGGCGAAACTGATGGATCTGCTCGCTGGTGATGTCCGGGCCATACTGCCTTTCCATCAAGGCCATGGAATACGGATCATACGAAAAATCGGCATGGCGCATCAGTTCGTCGTCCGTCGCATTGGGATAACGCTGGGATGCCACCAGATGGTAGTCGTGGGGATAGCGGATATAATCCAGGTGAATCCCTGCCACGTCATAGTCGCAAAGCTCCTTTACGATGCCCAGCAGGTGTTCACGAACCTCCGGACGCACCGGATTCAGAAAGGCATACCAGCCGGATGTCGGAAGCATCTTCTGCCCGAGGGAATCAACCATGAACCAGTCTGGATGCGCGGACCATAACTGCCCCGCCGTAGCGGGCGGGTCCTCCATGCCCTTCCATCCCGGCAGGACATTCATGTAGGCATGGACGCGCAACCCTCTTCCCCGGGCCGTATCGATGGCCAGCTGCAACGGATCCCATCCGGGATCGGTACCGAGTTGGCGGACATCCCCGCCCGACAGCTCGAAAGCCCAAGGCTCGATCCGGCTACGGTAGAAGACGGTGCCGTTTCCCCGAATCTGGAAAAAGACATCGGTAAATCCGGCATCCGCAACATTTGAAATAATACGGCGGACATCCTCAGAAGAATGGTAGTCGAAACGGGTTACCCACAGCGCGCGCACCTGGGGGGCAACCGGCCGATGGCCGTACTGGACAAACCACAACCCGCCAACCGCGCAGGAGATCGCAATCAAAATCCCCAGCAACACCCAAAAACGTTTTATATCCCTACGCATACCACATAGATTCCGAACATTGGAAATTTACACGCTGTGTTCCATGTTCTAGTCTTTTCCCGCGAATACATGAAAGGAATTTATGAAGTATAAACGTATCCTGTTGAAGCTCAGTGGCGAAGCCCTGCAAAACAAGGAGAAGGGACTGAACCACGATCCGGAGCTCCTGTCCAAGATTGCCTCCGAGTTCAAACAGATGCTCGACATGGGTGCCGAGATTGCCGTCGTCGTCGGGGGCGGAAATATTTTCCGCGGCCTCGCGGGAGCCAACAAGGGAACGGACCGTACCACCGGCGACTACATGGGCATGATGGCAACGGTCATCAATTCACTGGCCATTCAGAATGCGCTGGAAAACGAAGGCATTCAAACGCGCGTGATGACGGCTATCTCGATGCCCGCCATCGCCGAACCCTTCATCCGCCGCAAGGCGATCCGCCATCTGGAAAAGGGGCGCGTGATTATCTTCGGGGCCGGCACAGGCAACCCCTACTTCACGACCGACAGCGCCGCGGCCCTGCGGGCCTCGGAAATCGAAGCCGATGTGCTGATGAAAGCCACCAAGGTCGACGGCATCTACACCGCCGACCCCGTCAAGGATCCAACGGCCACCCGCTTCGAACAGATCTCCTATCAGGACGCCTTGTCCAGACAACTCAAAATCATGGACGCCGCCGCTTTTTCATTGTGCATGGAAAACGATATTCCTATTGTGGTGTTCAACTTTTTCAAGGAAAACGGCATGGTCGAGGTGTTTACCGGCAACGACTCCGGAACACTCGTCACGCACGGCTAACGGCAGGAGAGAGCAATGATCGACGATATACTATTGGAAACCGAAGACAAAATGGACAAAGCGGTTCAGTTCCTCCAACAGGAGCTCAGTGGCCTGCGGACAGGCAAGGCGAACCCTGCCTTGGTGGACACCATCACGGTGGATTACTACGGAACCCCCACTCGCCTGCGCGATATCGCCAACATTTCAACCCCCGAACCGCGACTCATCGTGATCAATCCGTTCGACCCCTCCTCGCTCGGTCTCATTGAAAAAGCGATTGTCGCGGCCAACATCGGCATCACCCCGATGAATGATGGCCGCCTCATTCGCGTTCCAATCCCGGAACTTTCGGAAGAACGGCGCAAGGACATGGTCAAAATGGCCGGCCGTGTAACGGAAGAGCAACGCGTTTCCATACGCAACATCCGCCGTGACGCTAACGATCAGGTCAAGGGTTTGCAGAAAGACGGCGACATTACCGAAGACGAACGCGATTCGGCACTGGACCAGGTCCAGAAGAGCACCGACGAGCATATCAAGAAAATGGACGCCATGCTCGCGGCCAAGGAAAAAGACATCATGGAAGTATAGTTGATGGTCTGCTGAATGTTCGTTGTTGAAGGCGGCCGAACGCCACCCTCATCAACGAACGAACAATCCACAAAGAGGAGCAGCGCAACACCATGAAACCGAAAGTCCTGATTGGAGTGACCGGGGGAATTGCGGCCTATAAGGCCGCGGATGTCGTCAGCCAACTGGTGAAAGCGAACTGCAACGTAAGGGTGGTGATGACGGAAGCGGCCACCAAATTCGTTGCCCCGCTCACCTTCGCGGCATTGACGCAGCAAAAGGTGATTACCTCCCTATTTCCGGATACCAGCTCCGGTGGATACGACGTCATCTATCCCCATCTCTATCCGGCCACGGAAGCCGATGCTTTTGCGGTTGTTCCGGCAACGGCCGACGCCATCGCAAAGTTGGCGCACGGGTTCGGCGATGATATCGTTTGTTGCAGCGCCCTTTCGCTGAAGCCGGACTGCAAGCGCATCTTCTGTCCCGCCATGAATTTCCAGATGTGGGAGCAGCAGGTCGTTGTTGAGAACGCCCGCACGCTTCTGAAACACGGATGGCATCAAGTTGGTCCTGAAAAAGGCCGGCTTGCCTGCGGGACCAGTGGATTTGGCCGCATGAGCGCCCCCACGGTGATCGCGCAGATTATCCTCAACTCCGTGTTTTGATGGATAAGCGCATCCTTATCCTGTCCGGCCCGACCCACGAGTATATCGACCCGGTGCGTTTTATCGGGAATGCCAGCAGCGGGCTCATGGGCAAAGCCATCGCCGAGGAAGCGGCGGCCCGCGGTTTCTACGTCGACTTCGTCTGCGGCCCTGTTTCCTCCGGCAATCTTCCCGAGCTCAAGGGGCGCGGGAGCATCCACTCCGTCATCAGCGCAGAGGATATGCTCGCAACCTCGATACCGCTCTTTTCCAAGGCCGATGCCGCCGTCTTCGCTGCCGCCGTGGCCGACTATGCACCGAAGGAAATGAAAACCGAAAAGATGGCGAAGTCCGACGACGAACTGGTCCTCCATCTCCGCCCCACCCCCGACATAGCAAAGACCCTTGGGGCCGCCAAGCAAGCAAACCAAGTGACCATCGGTTTCGCCCTGCAAACGTCCGACGGCGAATCGAATGCCCAACGGAAACTCAGCGAGAAAAACCTGGACGGCATCATCCTCAATACGCCGGCCACCCTCGGAGCACCCACCGGCAACTTCTCTTTCCTGGAACGCAATGCGGATGCGTTTCAGCAATGGGGATGCATCGGCAAAGCCGCCTGTGCAATAAGAATTCTCGATGCAATCGAACGCCGGCTCGCGCGTTAAATGCATTCGCGAAGATCGGCAACCAAACCAACCCGGGGAGCCCGACATGAAATCATCACACCTTGGCCTTTATCTGTTGATGGGATTGGGTAGCGTTGCGGCGGCCGCCGCCCCGACGGGATACGAGCTGGTATGGGCGGACGAGTTTAACGAAGACGGGAAGCCGAACCCTGAAAACTGGACCTATGAAACCGGCTTCGTCCGTAACCATGAGCTCCAATGGTACCAATCCGAAAACGCCTTCTGCACCAACGGCTTCCTGATCATCGAAGGTCGCAGGGACTCAAAGCCCAATCCATTATACAAGGAAGACCAAAACGATTGGCGGCGCACCCGCAAAACCATCGAGTACACATCGGCCTGCCTGATCACCAAGGGACTCCACCACTGGAAATACGGAAGATTCGAAATCCGGGCGCGCATCAAGGCCAAGGATGGGCTTTGGCCGGCCATTTGGTTTCTGGGCATCGAAGGGGAATGGCCCAGCAACGGAGAGATCGATTTGATGGAATACTACCGCGGAAACATTTTGGCCAACGCCTGTTGGGGTACCGACAAGAGGTATATCGCAAAATGGGACAGCGTGAAGACCCCGGTTTCAGATCTTGGCGATTCGCATTGGGACAACGAATTCCACATCTGGCGAATGGAGTGGAACGATCAGTGCATCGAGCTCTATCTGGATGACCAGCTTCTCAACTCCATCGACCTGCGCGAAGCCGAGAACCCGACCAACCAACGGGGACCGAAGCATCCTTTCCGCCAACCGCACTACCTGTTGTTGAACCTGGCCATTGGCGGCGAGCAAGGCGGAGAGCCATCCGACACGGAGTTCCCGACGCGCTATGAAATCGACTACGTCCGGGTCTACCAGCAGAAGGACCAGACAACACGCTAGCCGTGGAAGATAAAATACTTTCGCCCCGTGTAGTTGATCAGCGTGGCAAAAATGATGGCCGTCAGCTTCGAGACCGTGGTCTGAACCGCAAAGAAGCGGATCAAAAGGTCGCCGCTCACACTGCTGAGCACAAAGGCGACCATGGATACGGCGAAGAAAAGCGCAATCTCATGATGAACCTTGTGCCTGCCCCCCCTGAAAACAAACAGAACATTCAGCACATAGGCCACGACGTTCGAAACCACAAAGCCGGCGAAGATACAGATCCAATAGTGGGTCAGCCGCGCATGTGTCGATATCGGCTCCGGAGCAAGCCCCAGCAACCGCGCAATAACATCGTCGGGCGTAAGGGCAGGCAGGACCTTGATAGCAATATAGTAGAATACTGAAAAGTCGACCAGGAACGCAATCCCGCCACAGGTCACATACTTAAGGAATTGAATGCCGGCGTGCTCTTTGTCATGCAGGATTTTTTTCAGAATCTCCATGACATTAAACTAGCTGGGCACGAATAAATTAGCAATTTCCAACTCGAAGAAACGGCCGCAAACGCCATTTTTTCATCGTCCCCTCCGGCCTTAAATGCTATAGATATTACTGAAGCTTAGGAAAGGGAATCTGGCCTGCATGGTACGCGACTTTGAGGCTCTTCCTCTTACCCAATGACATTAAGCAGGGAGCATATGCTTCGGACCGGCGCCTGCACGCCCTTGAATAAGGGAGGGTTACGGAACCCGGTTTGATTCGTTCCCACATCTATTACTACGGTGATAGAGGCCTGCCTCTACGACGGCCACTGCGGGTTTCCTTTTCCATGCTTCGTTTTTTTGCTTACAGTCCCGGCAGAACAACGATTGTGTAGTTCTCGGTTCTCTTTCATCCCCGATACCGTTATCTTTCTGGCATGGATCTATTCAGCGAACAGTCTGGCAAGCCCAAGGCAAAAGCCGGAGCAGGCACCGCCCCGCTTGCAGCGCGCATGCGACCGCAAACGCTGGAGGATATCGTCGGGCAGCAGCATATTCTCGGCGACGGAAAACTACTGCGGCGGGCCATCGAAGCCGACCGGCTCGGCAGCATCATCCTCTACGGCCCGCCCGGATGCGGCAAGACCACGCTCGCCGAAGTGATTGCCAAAACCACCAATCGCCGCTTCGAACGCACCAGCGGCGTGCTGGCCAATGTCGCCATTCTCCGTAAAATCCTGGAGGGCGCATCGCACTGGAAGAAGATGAACGGGCAGGACACAATCCTCTTTATCGACGAAATCCATCGTTTCAACAAATCCCAACAGGATGTCCTGCTTCCCTATGTCGAGGACGGCGACATCATCATGATTGGCGCCACCACCCACAATCCCTTCTTTTTCATCAACACACCGCTTAATTCGCGCTCGCAGATTTTCCAACTGCAGCCGCTTGCGGAGACGGACATCGTGGAAATCCTTGGCCGCGCACTGAAAGCGCCCACCGGACTCAACGGCATGGTGGCGGCGACGGACGAAGGACTGCAGCATCTGGCCGCTGTGTGCGAAGGCGACGCCCGCCGAGCGTTGAACGCCCTGGAGATCGCCGCACTTACCACCCCGCCCAACGCCGACGGCACCGTCCATCTAACCCGGCACGAAATCGAGGAATCCGTCCAGAAAAAGGCGGTGGTGTACGACCACGACGAAGACGAACACTACGACACCATTTCAGCCTTCATCAAAAGCGTTCGCGGCTCCGACCCCAATGCGGCGGTATACTGGCTGGCCAAGATGCTTTATGCCGGCGAGGATCCACGATTCATCGCGCGCCGGTTGATCATTCTGGCCTCCGAGGACATCGGGAACGCCGATCCGCGCGGCATCACGCTGGCGGTTTCCGCCATGCAGGCGGTCGAGTTTATCGGCATGCCCGAAGCCCGGATCCCCCTTGCCCAGGCCACCACCTACCTGTCCTGCGCCCCCAAAAGCAATGCCGCCTATCTGGCCGTGGATGCGGCCTTGGAGGATGTGGAGAACGGCCGTACCTTACCGGTTCCAAAATATCTGCAGAGCGGTCCCAAGCCCGACAAGGGGGACGTGAAATATAAATATGCCCACAACGGGAAGGATCATTTTGTCGACCAGGAATATGTCCCCACCGACAAGGTCTATTACGAGCCGACCAACCAAGGCTACGAGGAAACCATTCGCAAGCGCATTGCATTCTGGAACACCCTAAGGAAGAAGAAATGACGACCAAAGCCCTGATCCGGAAGGAAATCGAGCTAAAGCGCAGGGCATTGGACGCCGTTTGGGTTGACAATGCCAGTCAGTGCATCGTCGAGCGGTTGTGCGGGCTCGACCGGGTCCGCAATGCAAAGAACGTCGCCCTCTACAAGGCCATCCCCGGCGAGGTTTACCTGGAAAACCTCTTCAGCCGCCTCTGGAGCGATAACAAGCACACGTGTATTCCCGTGTTCAATCGCCAAAAAAAACGCTACGAAATAGCCGAAATCGATGGCCACACCCTCTTTGCGACGGGACATTACGGCATCCAGGAACCGGTTAACCCGGCGCTGGTATCGATGGAAAGCATTGACGTTGTGATTGTACCCGGTGTGGCCTTTGACCCGGCCGGCCACAGGCTGGGGCGCGGAGGCGGTTACTACGACCGTCTCTTGACAGATTTCAAAGGAACCATTATCGCCGTGGCCTTTGGTTTCCAACTGCTTGCGGACATTCCTTGCGATGACCACGACATTCCGGTCGACTATATCGTCACTGAAGCAAAAAACATGAAAGTTCAAAACGAACATTAGACAAGCCTCTGTGTCCCAGTATACACTGCATTTTGACAATAAGGGGGTCGTGTCGCCCATATGGTGCCATTTGATTGCATCGGGTTTTCTACGGGACGCGGCCTATCATGAACAGAGGAGGTTACCGTGGGAGACTTTGTAGGACAGGAATTTATCGTTAGTTTTGGCTTCCTGATATTGGGATTCTTTTTTCATGCCTATCTGACCAAAACCAACGCCGTTGCCGCCAGCAAACAAGCGAAAGCAATCTTGGCCGAAGCGAACAAGGAAGCCGAGGTGGTCCGCCGGGAAGCCAAGGTCCAGGCCAAGGACGCCGTGCTGCGGGCCCGCGAAAACGCCGAGAAAGAAACCACCAACCAGCGCAAGGAAATCCTGGAGCTGGAAAAGCGCGTGGTAGAGCGCGAGAAAAACCTGACGCGCAAACTCGAAATGCTCAACTCCAAGGAACTCGAGCTCTCGGGGCGTATGACTGAAATCAGCGACCAAAAGGCCGATTGGCACGACCGCAAGCGCGAACTCGAAAAACTCATCGACGAAGAGACCCGCCGGGTCGAACAGGCGGCCGCGCTTTCCAAGCAGGAAGCGCGCAACACGATTATGAAGCGCATGGAGGACGAATTGCAGGGCGAAGCCAACGCACTGGTCCGTAACATCCAGAAAACCGCCAAGGAAGATGCAAAGAAAAAAGCCCGCGAGATCATCGCCACCGCGATTCAGCGCTACGCCGCCGAAGCCGTTTCCGACCTGACCACCAGCACCGTCTCGCTGGAAAGCGACGATATAAAAGGCCGGATTATCGGGCGCGAAGGACGAAACATTAAATCGTTCGAAGCCGAAACCGGCGTCAACGTGCTCATCGATGAAACCCCTGAAGTGGTGGTGCTTTCCTGCTTCGATCCCGTCCGCCGGGAAGTCGCCCGCGTATCGCTCCAACGCCTGATCGAAGACGGCCGCATCCATCCGGCGCGCATCGAGGAAACCGTGGCGAAGGTCCGTCAGGAAATCGACGAAACCACCCGGCAAGCCGGGGAAGACGCCCTGTTCTCACTTGGGCTGACCGGTGTGGCCCCGGAACTGGTGCAGGTCCTGGGCAAACTCAAGTTCCGCACCAGCTACAAGCAAAACATGCTCGACCACTCCATAGAGGCCGCCCACCTCATGGCTCTGATGGCGGGCGAGCTGGGGCTCGACCCAAAGATTGCCAAGCGCGTCGGTATATTCCACGACATCGGCAAGGCGGTCGACCACGAAGCCGAAGGCGGCCATGCCATCATCGGCGCCAACCTGCTGCGCAAGTATGGTGAAGACCGCGTGGTATGGAATGCCGTGGGCTCGCACCACGAAGAAATGGAACGTGAGAGCGTCTACGCCGTCCTCGCCGATGCTGCCGACGCGATTACGGCCGCCCGCCCCGGCGCCCGTTCCGAGACAACCGACCTCTACCTGCAACGGCTGGAGCAGATTGAACAGATTGCCAACCAGTATGCCGGCGTCAAAAGCAGCTATGCCGTGCAGGCCGGCCGCGAAGTCCGCATCATGGTCGAACCCACCAAGTTCAACGATCACGGAGCTTCCTTGCTCGCCAAGAACATTGCCAAGGAGATTGGCCGGACGGTCAAGATCCCCGGCACGGTTCGGGTAACGGTCATCCGCGAAACACGCTGCGTTGAATACGCGAAGTAGAAAGGGCTGCCATGGGCAGAATAGTCGAACTCAAGCATCCGCTGGTCCACCACCACCTGACCGCTTTGCGAGACCAATCTACCCCACCCCACATTTTCCGCGACCAGGTTCGGCGGCTCAGTCTTCTTCTGGGTTGCGAAGCAACCGGAGAACTCCCCCTCAAGCCCAAGACGGTGCATACACCGCTCGCCAAGATGGAATGCCAGGAACTGGCCTGTCGCCTGGCCTTGGTTCCAATCCTGCGCGCCGGATTGGGCATGTGTGGCACCCTCCAGGACCTGGTTCCGCAGGCCGAAATCTGGCACCTGGGCTTCTATCGTGATGAATCCACCCACCAGCCCGTCGAATACTACCAAAAGTTTTCAGACGCGCCGCCGCCCATCGCCTTTATCCTCGACCCCATGCTGGCAACCGGCGGATCGGCCTGCGAAGCCATTTCCATGGTCAAGAACTGGGGAGTTGGAAGAATTGCCCTCCTATGCATCATTGCCGCCCCCGAGGGGATTGAAAAAGTAACGAAGACCCACGACGACATTGACATCTACTGCTGTGCCGTGGATGCTCACCTCAACAACGACGCGTACATTGTACCCGGTCTTGGCGATGCCGGAGACCGCATATTCAACACCCTGTAGCACCTAACCAGAAACTGAAGGAGCAGCCCCATGAAAAAAGTAGCCACATATATGACCATTGCAGTCCTGTTGACCGCCATTGTCGCAACCGTCCAGGCCCACTGCCAGGTGCCCTGCGGCATCTACGACGACCAACTGCGCGTCCAGCTGATGAAGGAACATGTAACGACCATTGAAAAGGCGATGAAGCAAATCAAGGCCAACGAAAACGAAAACCAAACCGTCCGGTGGATCACGAACAAGGAAAAGCATGCCGACGAGCTAACGGATATCGTCACCTACTATTTCATGGCCCAGCGCATTAAACCCGACGCGGAGCAGTATACCGAAAAACTGAAAACGCTTCATCAGATCATGATCTACTCCATGAAGTCCAAGCAGACGACCGATGAGGCCAATGTCGAAAAACTGCGGGAACTTATCCATACGTTTGAGCATCTCTACTTTGGCGAAAAGGAGCACTCGCACGAATAGCGCTATCGGGCCAACCGGTCAAACGCACTGCGCGCATCTGGAATCTGGTGCGCACTTTTTTTTTGCGGACCGTTCAACGACCGGCTTCCTACCACCAAAGCCTATAGTGCGGGTCGAGATGGAACGCGTTTTCGATGTGGCGGATTTCCGGGGCGTCACCACCTGGCTCGCCGATGACCTCGATCACGTCGAAGCGGATGAAATCGGGCCGCGCTTTTTGCTTCTTTAGATAACCGATCGCTGCGCGGGAGAGCCGCTTTCGCTTTTCTTTGCCGACGGCGGAAAACGGCCGGCCGAAGTCTTCGCTCCGCCGCGTCTTGACCTCGACGAAAACCATCGCCTCTCCGTGTGCGGCCACGATATCGATTTCATCGTGCCGACCCACGCGGACGCGTTGTCCGGCGATCTTGTACTTGCATGTTTTTAGGAAGCGGACGGCTTGCTGCTCTCCCCATCTACCGGTTTGCAGATGGGCTGCTTCGCGGGATGGCGACAGCCGGTTTTTAATCCACTGTAGCATAGCCCGAAAGAATCGCCTGGTAGAGTTCGATGTATTCCTTGGCCATGTGCACGACCGAGAAATCCTGCTTCATGATCCGTTTCATCAGGAGTGTCCATTGCTTCTTATCGCCGTACGCCTCCAGCGCACGCGACAGCCCCCCCATGAAAGCGGCGGGCGTGTAGCCATGGAACTTGAATCCGGTACCGCCCTCCTCCTCAAAATCGATCACCGAATCCTCAAGTCCACCGACGCCATGCACCAGCGGAATGGTTCCATACCGCATGCTGTACAGCTGGTTCTGACCGCAGGGTTCGAACTCGGACGGCATGAGGAATATATCGACACCGGCCTCGATCTGGTGGGCAAGCTCGCTGGAAAATTCGATCCACGCGCACACCTGTTTTGGCCAACGCGCAGCCCAATCGCGCAACGCCCCCTCGTAGCGGGAGTCACCGGTTCCGAGCATCACCAATTGCGCGCCGGTTGCCACAATCTCCTCGATCGCGCCCGCCAGAATATCGATCCCCTTCTGCGGAACAAGCCGGGTAATCACGCCCAGCAATGGGACCTTCTCGTCCGGCGTGAAACCGGCCGCCCGTTGCAGGTCCTTCTTGCAAATCGCCTTGCCGGAGAGGTCGTCCACCGAATAATGCGCCGGAAGATAGGGGTCCGTCGCCGGGTTCCAGCGGGTATAGTCGATCCCGTTCAGGATACCGTGCAGCACGTTTTGCCGTTCGTAGAGCACACCATTCAAGCGGCAACCGAACTGGGGCGTCTTGATCTCCTGGGCATAGGTCGGGCTCACGGCATTGATCGCGGTGGCACCCACCAGTCCTCCCTTGAGCATGTTGATCTCGCCATAGAACTCCAGCGTATGCATCGTGTAGCAGGAATCCGGCAGGTTGGTCATGTAGAACTTTTCCGCCGGCGCCCAGCCATGGTGGGCCAAATTGTGAATCGTCATGAGCGTCGGCTCCTGGCCATTGCGAAAACTACCGTCGATCCCGTGATAGAGCAGCATAGGGACGAGCGCGGTTTGCCAGTCGTTGCAGTGCACCAGATCCGGCTGGATATTCCATTCGTCGATCAGCTTGACGACGGCTTTCTGGAAAAACAGGAAGCGCTCGAAGTTGTCGGCATAGCCGTGGTCGAGCGTGCCGTACAGGCCGGGGCGTTCAAAAAATTCCTCGTTGTGGATAAAATAGGTGGTAACGCCTTCGTAGCGTTGCTGCCAAACCGTCCCGTAGTACCAAGCCTTTCCCATGGGAATATGCAACTCCACATCGCATGGGGTCAGGTTGTATTTTTCGCGGTCGATTTGCTGGTAGAGCGGGATCATGCGGATAACATCCACCCCCGTTTTCGCTAGCGCCTTGGGTAACGATGCGCAAACATCTCCTAGACCACCGGTCGAGGCGAATGGTACGATCTCACTGCTTAGAAACACAATTTTCATAGCCGAACAAGATAGGAAACACATTGATGAGTTTCGAGTCCCAACTTTTGCAATTTATGTCATCCCCGGCATACCGCCCCATGAAGCAACACGAGCTCGCCAAGGCCCTCAAGGTCGACTCCAAGGGCAAGCGCGCCGAATTCCGGCACGAACTCTATACCCTCGAAGCCGCCGGAAAGATCGCCCGCCTCCGCAAGAACCGATGGGGCCTGCCCCAATCCGGCAACGATACCATCGGCATCATCCGGATGATGGCTAAGGGAGGAGCAATCTTCGTGCCGGAAAAGGAAGGGGAATCGGAAATCTACATCTCCGACCGCAATACCGGAACCGCCCTGCCCAACGACAAGGTCGCCATCGAAACCTTCCACTCCGAATATGCCGCACAGCGCCGCGAACGGCGCGGGCAAAGCGACCTGCGTGCCGAGGGTCGCGTGGTGCGCGTGCTGGAACGATCCACCGACCACACGGTTGGTCTGCTCAAGCACACCCCCTACTATTCCTACGTGATTCCCGATGCCGCTGGATTCCGGCAGGATGTGCGCGTGGAAGACACCAAAAATGTGCCGGAGAACCATAAGGTTGTCGTTCAGCTAAAGGAATGGAACGATCCCTACAAACCCCTTTTTGGAATCCTGCTCGAAGATCTTGGGGAAATGTCGCAGCCCGGCGTCGATGTCGACAGCCTGCTGGCCGACGCCGGCATCCGCGAGGCGTTCCCACCCGAAGTGATCAAGGAAGCCGAAATGATTTCCGGCGAAATAACCCCCGAACGGATGGAAGGCCGCCGCGACCTGCGTGACGAGGCGACTTTTACCATCGACCCCGAAACGGCCAAGGACTACGACGATGCCGTATCGCTCGAACCGCATCCGGCCGGCGGCTGGCTGCTGGGTGTGCATATCGCCGATGTGTCCACCTACGTCGTCCCCGGCTCCAAGATCGAAAAGGAAGCCTTCAAGCGCGGCAACAGCATCTACCTCGTCGACCGCGCCGTCATGATGCTTCCCAAGGAACTAACCACCAAGGTCTGCAGCCTCAACCCCCAAAACGACCACCTCACCCATACGGCCATGATCCATCTGAGCGATGAAGGTGAAATGATCGACTATGAAACCTTTCCGTCCGTGATCCATTCCAAGGCCCGCCTGACCTACACCCAGGTGCAAAGATTTATCGATGGCAAGCCCGACCACGGTATTCCGGAACACGTTTTGCAACGACTCGAAAACCTCTGGCCGCTGGTGCAGAAGATCCGCGCCCGGCGTGTGGCCAACGGCTCGGTGGAAATCAACACGCCCGAAATCGAAATCAAGCTGAACGAACGCGGCAAGGTGGAAAAGATGATGCCGCGCTCCGAATCGAAGGAGGCCTACCAGTTGATCGAGGACTGCATGCTGTTGGCCAACCGCGCCGTCGCCGAAATCCTGATCGCCGCCGAAAAACCCGCCATCTACCGCATCCACGCCGAACCCGACGACGAGCAGTGGGCCGCCATGGGCATGGAGTTGCAGGCCCTCGGAATTTCCGCCCTGCCCCAAACCCGGCAGGAGATCAACGAAGCGATCCGAATGGCCGCCGGCACTGCCGTCGAATACACCGCCAACCTCGCCATCCTGCGCAACTTCAAGCGTGCCGAATATTCCGGCACACAGATCGGCCACTTTGGTCTCGCGTTCGATGACTACACGCACTTCACCTCGCCGATCCGCCGCTATCCCGACCTCGTGGTTCACCGCCTGCTCAAGGCCGTCGAGCAGAACCGCGAGTTCCATCTGTCCGGCGATCAAATCGAGGAGATTGCCCGCCACTGCACAGAGACCGAGCAAAAGGCCGATGAGCTGGAAAAGAAGAGCATCGAAACGAAGCGGACGGAATACTACGCTGAACTGATGAACACAGCGCTGACAGCCACCTTCAAGGGATTCATTGTCTCCATCAAGGGCAAGGGTATGATCGTTGAGCTGCCCGATTCGCTCCAGCGTGGCATGATCACCTTTGCCTCCATCACCTCCGACTGGCTCGAAGCCAACGATGAAATGACACAGGCACGCACGCGCGGCGGAAAGATCATGTTTACGATTGGCGATGAAGTGGAAGTGGCGCTTGCCAAGGTCGACACCGCCCGAGGCTTCATCGACTTCGTCCTCGCCGACCAGGTCGCCGAACCCCGGCACCGCCAACGCAAACCCCGCATTCAGCCCGACCTCAAAACCGGCAAACCCCGACACAAAGGCAAACGTCGCCGCAGACGATAGCACACGGACCGGAGGGGGAAAATTTTGTGCATATGGCGAAGGCCGTAAAAACCCAGAACAAGGGCATCAACCAAAAATCAACCAGTGCAAATACTGCACAGGATGCCACAAGCGGGACAGTATACTCGGCCATCCCGTCCTTCCTTTTGTGAGCTACGGAGGTTCTGAGCTCTCGAGGGTTCCATGTTCTCCTATCTCTCAGCACAATCAGGGGGAGCTGGGGGAGCTGGGCGTTAGTTGACTCGCATGAACCGAGTAACGCCTCCCTGGTTACTCAAAGTAAGCATATTACCCTTTACCTCTATCTTCATCATCGAAAACGCTTTCCCGCCACTCATGGTTTCCACCAAGATTACGCCGTCCTCGCAACGGCGCCAATGATACTTGCTCATATCCTTTCCAGATTGAAGAACGAGGCATCCATCCTCACGACACTCAAGCTTGGTTTCCCAACGCGACTTGGGTACTGCTGTCCGAGGATCATCCGCCGAGGTACGATTTTCGATATCCACAGCCTGCCATTTGCCCACCACCGGATCATTCACGGCGGTTTTTTTCTGTCCAGCATTCGCAGACATGTCGCATTCTGCCTTGGCGGGGTCCTCACCACCGCCCATAGGGGATTTACAGCCGCCTACCACCAACGCAAAAGCGAACAAAAGGAAATAGAACTTTGAGTCAATCATGCCAATCTTCACCTTCATACCAATCCTCCTTAATAATATTTGCAGAACCAGACTTTGCTATGTCCCTGCCGGACAACGCATAGCCTAGATCACTTCCAAACGAATGACCATACTCCAGAACTTGTTTTTTTGGGGCGAAAAAGTGCATGCAATTGCAACTCTAAAGGCCTGCCTAGCACGGGCCTATGCGTCGTTCCCGACCCCCAATTCCCTTTTGGTTTCCATACACTATCTATGACTTTGCTTGAGATCCAATCTGACGGGCGGCCATTCGGGCCGGAACATGATAACGCCTTGGTATAGATACTGGGAGCCAACCTGATTTTTTTGCCACAAAACATGCGCTTGGGTTGATTTTTATCACCTACTTGTAGATCATGGGGTTGAGTATTGGAACATTCATGAAAAAGAACGTATTCAACAGCGATTTATGGAAGGCATTGGGGCCCGGTGTGCTAGTTGCCTGTGCAGCGGTCGGGGGATCGCATCTGGTCTGGTCGACTCGGGCTGGCGCGGAGTATGGGTGGAGTCTGCTAGGACTCGTGCTGCTTGCCAACCTGCTTAAGTTTCCTTTCTTTCTCTATGGCCAGCGCTATACCGCCGCCACCGGAGAAAGCCTGCTCGACGGCTACAAACGCAAGGGCATCGTGTATGTCTATATCTTCCTCCTGATCAACATCCTGACCGGCACCATCAATATTGCCGGCGTGGCCATGCTGACAGGAGCGCTTTTTGGTGCCTACGACCTGGTCAACATTCCACTCAGCCAGATGACCCTCGCGATTCTAACGGCCTGTACCATTCTACTGCTGGCGGGACACTACAAGATTCTGGATGGACTCGCAAAGGTGTTCATGCCGATACTGGCCATTACGACAATCATCACCGTGATACTGGCATACACCCATAAACAACCACCATCCATGGACTTCGTTGCATCGACCCCTTGGAAATGGAGTTCTTTCGCATTCCTGATTTCATTACTGGGCTGGATGCCCGCTCCGGTAGACCTCTCCGCATGGTCCTCTTTGTGGATGTTCAGCCGCAAACGGGAA
>JBNLGU010000038.1:0-25275 GCA_050306215.1 Pontiella sp. | reverse complement strand
CGTCGTCAGTGGCGATGCGCATGCCCGGACGGCGGCCGGCGCCGCCCTGTGCAACTATCTGCTGTTCTTCGGCAAGGACATTGTTCGTAACCTGCAGGCCTCCCAGCGCAGGCGATCGTTCCAGGCGCAGTCGACCGCCCTTGAAGGGCAACCGCGGCATGAGTGCGCCGAATGCGGCATCACAGAGAAAAACAATCCCACCATGGATTTCCGTTATTGCTCCGAATGCGGAAAGTGTTTTTGCGAGGAACACATCAACCGTCACGCACACGAGGAGAAGCCATGAGTACGAACCAAGCGGTACTGTTTACCAAGCCCGTTCACCATCTGGGGATCGATCTTTCGCCGGATGACCTGAATGGGCAGGCGCGGACCTACTTCGAGGGCAAAGGGTTTTCCATCGTCTACAGCAAGCGGGTTTCGGGACCCGAACTGGCCGCCCGCGAGATCATCCGCCAGCACTACCTGATGTATAGCAAGGCTTCTTATGGGGATATCGACATCACGAACGCAGGCAAGGTCAAGTTTGCGGAATGCTTCGGCAAGGAATGGGACGACGAGCTTGCCGCCGGAAGGATCCTGGGAAACCCTCAATTACTCGAGAGCAAGGGAATCGATGCGCACCAGCTCTTCGTGCTGTGGAATGCCGCCGAGGTCAAAAAGGTGCAGGCCGGATTGCTGATGGGCTGGCTGGACACGTTGGGGTGCTATTGCATCAATGCATTCTATCCGGCCATGGAAGCCAATTTCTACCATCCGGACATGCTGATCTACTATTATGTGGTTGAGTTCGATCCTGAACAGGTTTCGTGGCTCCGGTTTCGCAAGGAGATGCTGGGGGCAACCAACGCGGCCAAGGCCGCACCCGAAAGCTTCCGCGGGCAGCTCTACGCGAAATACAAGGTCGACTATCCCGGTAGTGACAACTTTGTCCACGGAAGCGCCGGTCCGCTGGAGGGGTTGATCGAGCGCTCGATCCACGAAACGGAATTCGACATGGCCACCAATCCGGTCGGCCGCTATCTCGGAACGCTCGGCGTCAATCGGGCCAGGCTGCAGGATTGGAAATTACGCCAGCCGCTGGCCGAGCTGGGTGCCGTGTTCGATGCCACGGAGGAAAAGGATACGGATACCGTCTTCCCGATCCTCGACGGTATTCTTTGGTAGTCGTCAGGAAGCCTAATTTCCGGTCCGCTGAAACACGGATCGAATGGCGGCAATATCGGCGTCAATCTGCAGCTTGAGCGCGTCGGCGTCCTCGAACACCTGGTCGCTGCGGATAAACTCCAGATAGCTGACTTCCACATGCTGCCCATAGAGATCGATGTCCTGCTCGTCCAGCAGATAGACCTCGAGCACCTGGGGTTCGTTCTGGTGGAAGGTTTCGCGATGGCCGATGTAGGCGGCGGCCTGATGCTGATGATGGCCGACACGCAGCAGGGCGGCATAGATGCCGCGCGGCGGGAGCATATCGTTCTCGGGATCAATGTTAGCCGTCGGATAGCCAAGGCCGCGCCCGATTTTTTTGCCGTGCACCACGTCGCCGACCGTACTGACCGGCCGCCCGAGCATGCCGGAGGAATCCTCCATCCGGCCCAGCTTGATGGCATCGCGAATGCGGGTGCTGGATACGCGTTCACCCTTCCAGCACACGGCCGGATGGGCGGAAAAGAATATGTTTTTCTCGGCGCAGAGCTTGGTCAACAGTTCGGCGTTGCCCGAGCGGTTGCGGCCGAAGGACCAGTCTTCTCCAACGGAGATTCCGGCGAGCTCGGGAATGCAGTTGCAGAGGTGGTCAAAGAAGTCCGTCGGCTCCTGTTTCATGAAATCGACGGTAAACGGCTGCAGTATGCATCCGTCCACGCCCATTTCCTGCAGGTGCCGTGATTGTTGGCTCGTTGTGAAAATCAGCGGCGGCGCGTGGTCGGGGCTGAGTACCTTGGCCGGGTGGGGGTCGAACGTGAACACCCACGCCTCGCCACCGATGGCCCGGGCGCGTTCAATCGCGACCTTGATAACCGCCGTATGACCAATGTGCAGACCGTCGAAGCAGCCCGCTGCGAGAATGACCGGCGTCTTTGTGTCGACGAATTCTTCGAGTGAATGGATGATTTTCATCGGATCATATCTGCCAGGTGAATCATTTTATCCGAAATCGTTTCGCGGTCGCAGGCCAGAATTTCCTCCATCGTATGGGCCTTGTCAACGGTAAGCGGGCCGGAGGCCGTGCGGCGCAGGGCGTCGAGGCTTCCACCGACACCGAGGTCGTTGCCGATGTCGTGGGCCAGAGTGCGAACATACGTGCCTTTGGTGCTCTTGACCCGGAAGGTCACCAGCGGATTGTCGAAATCCAGCACCTCGAAGCTGAAGATGTGGATCTTCCGCGGTTCGCGTTCAATTTCCTGTCCCTTGCGCGCCATTTTGTAGAGCGGAACGCCGTCCTTCTTGATGGCGGAAACCATGGGGGGAATCTGCTCGATGTCGCCCAGATAGTTTTGCTGAATGACGGCTTCAACCTGTTCCCGGGTAATGTGCGAGGCATCCTTCTCTTCCAGCACTTCGCCTTCGGCATCCTGGGTGTTGGTGGATACGCCGAGGCGGATGGTTCCTTCGTACACCTTGTCGCCGCCCATGATACGGTCGGAAAGCTTGGTGCCCTTGCCTATCAACAGGACGAGCAGGCCGGTGGCCATCGGGTCGAGTGTTCCGCCATGGCCGACTTTTGAAAACTTGAAATGGTTGCGGATCTTGACAACCACGTCGTTCGAAGTCCAGTCGCTGGGCTTGTCGACGAGCAGCAATCCATCATAGGGGTCAGGGGCGCGGCGTCTACGGTTTCTCATCGGTCTGGTCGTCGTCCTTGAAGGCTTCGGGGTTTTCGCGTTCCATTTCGGCCAGCAACGACAGGATGTGGTCGCCTTCCTCGATCGTTTCATCGAGGACGAAGTGGAGGCGGGGCGTGTACTTGAGCTTCACCCGTTTAACCATCAGCCGTACGATTTCCTGCCGGTGACGGTTGAGGTAGGCAATCATGCGGTCCCGCTCGTTCTCGTGTCCGAAGATGGATACGAAGACATTGGCATCGCGCAGATCCGGTGTGCATTCAACGCGCGTTACCGTCAATGCAGCCGAGTCGAAATCCGACAGCGAAAAGTTGCGGTACAGATCCTCCGCGATCTCCCGCTTCAGCAACTCGTTGACTCTTACTAGACGTGGTATTCCCATGGGTGTTTCCTCAAAAAGCGAGGTACTATAGGCGAGCCGCTGGGAAAATCCGCAAAAAAACTCCAACTATTTTCCCCCGGAGGGGCTTGGCCTACGCATTGCTGCGACAATGGGAGGGCCAGGGCATAAAGAGTTTGATTTATTCGCCCGTTTTTTCTATCTCTCGATATCCCAACTCAATGGAGAACCGTATTTCATGCAGCTCATCGTAACCACCCGCAAAGTCGTTGGACTTCTATCTGTTGCCCTTGTCGTCCTGGTGCTGCTGCACTTGGTTAGTTACGTTCCTGTCCTGCGGGGCGTGCGGGATGCGCCGATCAATATGCTCAACATGGATGGCGAACAAAACCTAAGCGCCTTGTTCTCCACCATGATGCTCTGGCTCTGTTCGGCCCTGACCTGGTTCATTGCGCGCTTGATGTCCAATTCAATCGATCGGCAGCGATGGCTGGGGCTTGCCGTCATCTACCTCTATCTGGGTTTTGATGAATCCATGTCATTGCATGAGCGGCTCAGCGGGCTGGTCAACCATGGTATCAGCGGCCTGCACATGGCATCGTTCGCCTGGTTGATTCCCTATGCGCTCATTCTTGTTTTCTTTGTCTTTATCTACCTGCGGCTCTGGTTGAACCTCCCGGGAGCGATTCGGATACGCGTCGCCGTAGGCGGCATGCTCTTCGTGGCCGGCGGGATGGGTTGCGAATTCGTGGGTTGGCTCATGACGAGAAACGAGTTCCACGCCATTGCGTACCATATCGAGATCCTCTGTGAAGAAATGCTGGAAATGATAGGGACGATCTTCCTTGTTTCCGCGTTCCTGAACTATATCGGCTTGCTGAGTCCGTCGGCCAGCATCACGCTTAAGACCGAAAGCGCTTGCCGGCGGAACGGGACGGCCGGGACGCCGTCATCGCGGACGTAGTTTCCACACCTTGACCTGCTTCCATTCGCGTCCCCATTGTAGCGCCTGGCGGTGGGAGGGAAAGTACAGGTCGATGTGCATGCCCTTAATGTCGCCACCAATGTCCTCGACCCGCCCCCAGCCATAGTCGGGGATGTACATGATAGTTCCGAAGGGATAGTGGCGGGTGTCGGCCGCGATGGTGCCCCAGTCTGCATAGGTGCCGGCGGCCGTGATCCCAACTCTCTTGGGTTGGCCCTTGGTGGGGCCGTAAGCCACAACCGGCTGAAGCTTCCAGTTGCGCTTCCATCCGCAACACTTGCCGCATTTGCAATAGCCGGTGGTTTCCATGCTGACGATTTCCGATTGGCCCGGCGGAAGCCGGTAGACCTTGCTGGTCGCGCATCCACTCAAAACCAGGACCGTTATGGGCAGAAAGATTCTAAGGCAGAAAAATCCAGTCCTCCGGTTGTTTTTCTGCCGGTCCATGCTTCTGCCTGCAACTTTCTGCTTGTTCATGAAACGTCTCCCGACCAAATGGTTTCGAGTCCTGCTTCGGTTTCAAGGAGTAGTTCGCCATGGTCGCCAAACCCGGCCAGCCGCCCGCTTTTTCGCATATCGCCATCATGTACGGTGAGTGCCTTCCCGATGGGGCCGGCCTTTTCGGTCCAAACCTCGCGTATGGCCGCAAAGCCTCCCGCCTTCCAGCGGTCCAGCCAAAATTCAATCTGGGGCAGGAGGTCTGCCAGAACCTTTGGCAGTTCGTGGGATTGCCCCGTTTCTATCAACATGGATGTGGCAGGACGATCGATGGCGGCGGCCTCCTCTTCGGTCATGTTAACATTCAGGCCGATCCCGACGATGATACCGCGCCGCGAGCCGTTTTCGACCCGTTCGGAAAGAATTCCGCAAATCTTCCTGTCCTCGACCAGGACATCGTTCGGCCATTTCGGGGCCGCCCCGATCCCTTTTGCTAGCAGCATATCCGTTATGGCGACCGCGGCGGCCATGGTCAGGGAGGGGACCTGCATCAGATCGACGTCCGTATCGGCGTAGAGGGAAAAGCAGAGGTTGGCGTTCGGTGTCGTCATCCATTTTCGTTGCTGCCGGCCGCGTCCGCTCGTCTGTTCGTGCGCCACGATGACCAATCCATCCCCAATGCTTCCGGGCTGCAAAAACCGTTCCCGCATGGCGGTATTGGTCGATCCGAGACGGTCATGCCATTCGATTTCAAAATCCATGCGCTTATTGTCCTTTATTGAGACTTCGTTTTATTAGCAAACGCCAATAAAAATGGGGTTTTTAATTGGCACAGGCAAATCAAATTACGTATACATGCCGCTCATTTTTTACCAAACGCAAGGAGACGAAAAAATGATGATGCAAGGGGTTGTGTTAATGGTGATCGGTATGGCAACCGTTTTCGCCTTTCTCGTTCTGATGATCTTGGCCATGAGTTGCTCGGCAACCTTCTTCCGGAAGTTCGCTCATCTGTTCCCCGAGGAACAGGCTGCTGCACCCAAGAAAGCCGCCGCCGTGGATCCGGTGGCCGAAATCGCGGTCGCACTGGCGGCCATCA
The DNA here is from genome assembly GCA_050306215.1 of Pontiella sp. GTDB lineage: Bacteria > Verrucomicrobiota > Kiritimatiellia > Kiritimatiellales > Pontiellaceae > Pontiella. The sequence continues at coordinate 19,570 of JBNLGU010000038.1, read as the reverse complement.
AGGCCAAGCGTGGGTAAACCAATATCATACATAATCAACCAGGAGAATAATTGTGGCTAAGAAAACCATCCATATCATGAACACCGCGTTCCGCGACGGCTTCCAGTCCGTTTACGGCGCCCGCGTATTGACCGAAGATTTCCTGCCGGCTGTCAAGGCCTGTGTTGAAGCAGGACAAACCCATTTCGAGGCCGGCGGCGGCGCCCGCTTCCAGGCTCCGTTCTTCTACTGCAACGAGTCGGCCTTCGACATGATGGACAAGTTCCGTGCAGCGGCCGGCCCCGATGCCGACCTGCAGACCCTCGCCCGCGGCATCAACGTCGTGGGGCTCGACTCCCAGTCGCGCGACATGATCGACCTGCACGCGAAGATGTTCAAGAAGCACGGGATCACCACGATCCGCAACTTCGACGCGCTCAACGACGTAAATAACCTGATCGACTCCGGCAAGTCCATCACCAACCACGGCCTCAACCACGAAGTCTGCGTCACGATGATGGAATTGCCTCCCGGTTGCGAAGGCGCGCACACCGTCGAGTTCTACCAGAAGACCCTGCAGGACATTCTGGATGCGGGCATTCCGTTCACCAGCGTCTGCTTCAAGGATGCGTCCGGAACCTCCGCTCCCAAGAAGGTCTACGACACGATCGCCATGGCTCGCAAGATGCTGCCGGGCGACTGCAAGATTGTTTTCCACTCGCATGAAACTGCCGGCGTGGGCACCGTCGGTTATCTCGCCGCCATCAAGGCCGGCGCCGACCAGGTGGACTGCTCGATGGCTCCGGCCTCCGGCGGCACCTGCCAGCCCGACGTCGCCACCCTGTGGCACGCGCTCCGTGGCGAAGACTACGATCTCGACATCGATATCGACAAGATGATGCATGCCGAGTCCGTCTTCAAGGATTGCATGGCCGACTACATGCTGCCTCCGGAAGCCAAGGCCGTCGAGCCGATGATTCCGTGGTCCCCGATGCCGGGCGGCGCGCTCACCGCGAACACGCAGATGATGCGCGACAACAACATGATGGACAAATACGAAGAGTGCATCCACGCCATGGGCGAAGTCGTTCGCCGCGGCGGATTCGGCACCTCCGTGACGCCGGTTTCGCAGTTCTACTTCCAGCAGGCGTTCAACAACGTCATCTTTGGACCGTGGGAAAAGATTGCCGAAGGCTACGGCAAGATGGTGCTCGGCTACTTCGGCAAGACACCGGTCGAACCCGATCCGGAAATTGTGAAGATTGCCGCCGAAAAGCTCGAACTCGAGCCGACCACCGCCAACCCGGTCGATCTGAACGATGCCGATCCCACCAAGGGTATCGACGCCGCGAAGGCCATGCTCAAGGAAAACAGCCTCGAGGAAACCGATGAAAACATCTTCATTGCGGGTGCCTGCAAGCAGAAGGGGATCGACTTCCTGCTAGGCAAGATGGAAATCAACGGCGTGCGCAAGGGTGCGCTGACTCCGGCAGTTCCTGCCGCGGCTCCGGCTGCCGGCGGCGACGGATCCTACACCGTAACCGTCAACGGCAAGCAGTTTGCCGTTGAGGTGAAGGGCGACAAGGCCTCGGTCAACGGCAAGTCCTACGACATCGGTGTCGCCGATGGCGCCGAAGTCGCTTCCGCATCCACCGTCGCGCATGAATCCGCTGACTCCGTCGAAGTGACGGCCCCGATGAACGCCAAGGTCGTAAAGGTCAATGTTGCCGCTGGCGACCACGTGAACGAAGGCGATGTCATGTTCGTCGTTGAAGCCATGAAGATGGAAATCGATGTGAAGGCGTCTGCCGGAGGCACGGTCTCCTCGATTGCTGTTGCGTCGGGCGAGCAGGTCACGGCCGGACAGGCCATGGGATCCATCAACTAAGTCGCAACCGCGAACGGAGATTTTCAGATGAAGAAATTCATTACCATGGGACTGTTGGTGGCCGCCGTTTTCGGTGGCGCCCTGATGGCCCAAGCCGAAGAGGCCGGTACCACAGTGGAAGGAGCGAAGGCTCCAAAGCATATTTCCATCGGCCAGGGCTTTAAGAAGCTCTGGCATGAAACCGGAATCTACCGGTTTGCTCATCCCGCAACACCTGAGGAAAAAGCGCTGGCCTATCGCGATGCCTTGGTTAAAACCGTAGATGCGGAGGTGTCCGCAGGGCACTTCCATGGCGCGATGAACGAAATCCACAAGGCGCACGGCGTGGATGAAGAGCTGATCGCCACCCTCACCAAGAAGGTTGAAGATGCCGAAGCCAAGGGTTTTGTGCCGTCGCGCATCGTGCCGGAAGGCATCGGCCAGTTCATCATGATCTTGGTCGGGCTGCTGCTGATTTTCTTGGCGATCAAGAAGGGTTTCGAGCCGTTGCTACTGCTGCCGATCGGGTTCGGTTGTATCCTGACAAACATTCCGATGGCGGGCATCGCCGACGGCCCGATGCCCGGGCAGCCGGGCGGATTTCTCTATTATTTCTACACCGTGGGCGTGCAGTCGGGGGTGTTCCCGTTGCTCATCTTCATGGGTGTGGGTGCCATGACCGACTTCGGTCCGCTATTGGCCAATCCCAAGACGGCCCTGCTGGGGGCGGCTGCGCAGTTCGGTATCTTTTGTGCGTTGCTTGGAGCAATGTCCATGGGGGGATTGTTCACGCTCGAGGATGCCGCCGCAATCGGTATCATCGGCGGCGCCGACGGCCCTACCGCGATTTTCCTGGCCTCGCGCTTGTCGCCCAACCTGCTGGGGGCGATTGCCGTAGCGGCCTATTCCTACATGGCGTTGGTGCCGATCATTCAGCCGCCGATCATGAAGCTGTTAACCACCAAGTCGGAACGTGCCATTCAAATGAAGCAACTGCGCCACGTTTCCAAGGCGGAAAAGATTATCTTCCCGCTGCTGGTGCTCTTGCTCTGCGTGCTGCTGCTTCCGTCGGCCACCCCGCTGATCGGTATGCTGATGCTCGGCAACCTCATGAAGGAAAGCGCCGTGGTTGATCGCCTATCCGACACCGCCCAGAATGCGCTGATCAACATCGTGACGATCATGCTTGGTACGGCGGTGGGCTCCAAACTGGCGGCCGACAAGTTCCTCAATGTGCAGACACTCGGCATTCTGGGCCTTGGTTTGGGAGCCTTCGTGATCGGTACCGCAGCCGGCGTGTTGCTGGCGAAGCTGATGAACAAGCTCAGCAAGGATCAGATCAATCCGCTGATTGGTTCCGCCGGGGTTTCCGCTGTTCCAATGGCGGCCCGCGTATCCAACAAGGTCGGTCTGGAAGCCAATCCGCAAAACTTCCTGCTCATGCATGCCATGGGCCCGAACGTAGCCGGAGTAATTGGTTCCGCCGTTGCCGCCGGGGTGTTGCTGGCCCTTGTGGGTTAGCGTTTCCGGGGATCGTTCAAGAGGGTCGCTGCAAAGCGGCCCTTTTTTGTTTTTGGGCCGTCGGGGTTTTGTGGCAGATTGTGGACGATCATGAATATCCACTTCACGAAGATGCATGGCGCCGGCAACGATTTTATCGTTGTTGATGACCGTGCCCGGACGTTTCCGATCGACGACCGCGCTTTTCTGGCGCGGATAATGTCTCGTCGTACGGGTGTCGGCAGCGATGGCATTATCCTGCTACAGCCTTCCGATGTGGCCGATCTGCGGATGCGCTTCATCAATCCGGACGGGGCGGAAGTGGAAATGTGCGGAAACGGTGCGCGCTGTTTTGCGCGCAAAGCCCATGCGCTCGGAGCTGTGCCGTCGATCATGACCATTGAAACCGTGGCAGGCATCCTGTCGGCCACCGTCGTGGGGGAAGACATCCGGCTCGATCTAACCGAGCCTGTGGGTCTTCAACTCGATTTGGATCTTGGATTGGCGTGGCCCACCGATTTTGTGAATACCGGGGTCCCCCACGTGGTGGTTTGGGTCGATGACCCCCAGTCGATGGATGTTGAGGAACAGGGCCGGGCCATCCGAACGCACACGCACTTTGCCCCAAACGGGACCAATGCGAACTTTGCGCGGGTCGAAGCGGACGGTAGCCTGACGATGCGCACCTACGAGCGCGGTGTGGAGGCTGAAACCCTGGCCTGTGGCACCGGCGCCGCGGCGGTTGGCGTGCTGGCCGCCCGCCGGGGTTGGGTATCTTTGCCTGTAGCCGTGCATTGCGCGAGCGGCTATGATTTGGTAATTGATGAAGTTCGGGGAACCACCACACTCAGCGGCAACGCAGAAACGGTATATGAAGGGGACATCGAATATGGAAATCGGGTTTAGCCTTGGCTCCAATCTGTACAACCGGAAACGGTTGCTGATGCAGGCGAAAAACCTGCTGCTATCCGCACCCCGGACACGCTTTGTAGATCAATCGCCGATCTACGAAACCACCCCCGTCGATGTGAAGCCGGAATACCAGGACATGGCCTACTTGAATTCAGTGGTCATCGTCGAGAGCGATCTGCCGTTGGATAGCTGGCTGTCCTATATCGGCAAGATTGAACACATGCTGGGTCGCGAACGCAACGAAGCCGATCGCAATGCGCCCCGGCCAATCGACATCGATATCATCTATGCCGGGGATCAAATCATCGACAGTGGCGGGCTCGAAGTTCCCCATCCGCGCTGGGCCCAGCGCCGGTTTGTGGTGCAACCACTCAGCGATGTGCGGCCGGCGATGGTCCTGCCCGAAAGCAAACAGCCGGTCTCGGATATCCTGCGTTCATTGCCTCCGGATAATGGCTTGAGCGTCTTTGACGAGCGATGGTAGGGGAGCACGGCTTACTGCGTATTACGTATTGACCTGGCATGCCCCGGACCGGAGACTCACGCCCGCAATAAGCAAAAACAATAAGCAATAGGCAATACCCATGAAATGGACGGCTGCAAAGCTTAAGGCCCTTAAGGGTCAAAAAAAAATCGCGATGGTTACGGCCTACGACGCCCTGACAGGATCGTTGGTAGATGGCGCGGAGATCCCTGCCGTACTGGTGGGCGATTCGCTGGCCAACACGGTGTTAGGCTACGAAACCACGTTGCCGGTAAGTATGAACGAGATGCTTCATCACACCGCTGCGGTATCGCGTGGCGTGAAGGATGCGCTGGTCGTGGCCGATATGCCGTTTATGTCCTATCAGCCATCGATTGCCATGGGACTTGAAAACGCCGGTCGCTTCATCAAGGAGGCCCATGCCGATGCCGTGAAGATCGAAGGCGGAAGCATGCGGATCGAATTGATCGAAGCCCTGGTGAAGAATGGCATTCCCGTTTTGGGCCACATTGGCCTCACGCCGCAAAGCATCAAGGAAATGGGCGGTTACAAGGTTCAGGGGAAAACCTCCGAGCAGGCCCGGCAATTGATGGATGATGCCATGGCCGTGGAGCAGGCGGGTGCGTTTGCTCTTGTGCTCGAATGCGTGCCGGCCATGCTGGGCGAAGCGATTTCCAAGTCGCTGTCCATTCCCACCATTGGCATTGGCGCCGGTGCCGGTTGCGATGGGCAGGTGCTGGTCTTCACTGACCTCCTGGGAATCAGCAACCGGCCCGTGCCGAAATTCGTAAAGAAGTTTGCCAACCTCAACCCGCTCATTACCGAAGCCCTGTCCGCCTACAAGACCGAGGTCGAAGCCGGTCATTTTCCTGAAGACGAACAGACCTACTGAAATGGAAATTGTTCGTACACCCGAGGCAATGCAGCGATGTGCCCTGAAGCTGAGGAGGGACGGGCGCGTGATCGGCTTCGTGCCTACCATGGGCTTCCTTCATGAAGGGCATGTTTCGCTCATGCGCATCGCGCGCGAACAGTGCGATGTGCTCGTAGTAAGCATATTCGTCAATCCGACACAGTTCGGTCCGAACGAGGATCTGGATGCCTATCCGCGCGACTTCGAACGCGATGAAGCGCTGTGCGAGAACGCTGGCGTCGATATGGTATTCTATCCCGAGCCAGGCAATATGTATGCAAGCGATGCCAGTGTTTGGGTGGATGAGGAATCGCTATCGGGCGTTTTGTGCGGGTCCTTGCGTCCGGGCCATTTTCGCGGCGTTTGCACCGTTGTGGCAAAGCTGTTCAATCTCGTACAGCCGGATCTCGCGGTGTTCGGCGAGAAGGATGCGCAGCAGTTGCGCATCATCGAGCGCATGGTGCGGGATCTCAACTTTCCGGTAAGGATTGTGCGCGGCCCGATCGTGCGCGAAGCCGACGGTCTCGCCATGAGCTCGCGCAACAAGTATCTTTCCGAACCGCAGCGTAGGCATGCACTCTGCCTGCAGCAGTCCCTCCAGCTCGCGCGGCAATTGGTGGCCGAAGGGTGCTTGGACGTCGCCGAACTGGGGCGGCGCATGCGCGGGTTGATCGACGATGTGCCCGATGCGCTGATCGATTATATCGAGTTTGTGGACGATGCGTCGCTGCAATCCGTCGATCGGGTCCGTGGCCGTGTTTTGCTTGCTGTAGCTGTGAAAATCGGAACTACGCGCCTGATTGACAACGCGGTTTTGGAAACGTAGTGGTCTATCAATGAAACGCTTGCGATGGCCTCGGTTTTTTTTGGATGATTTTGTTTGAAAGCCCAAGGGACATCATTACATTGAAGGCCGCTTTTGGAAACAAAAGAGGGTGCGGTAGCCAAGTGGTTAGGCACTGGATTGCAAATCCATGAACAGCGGTTCGAGTCCGCTCCGCACCTCCAATTTTTTCAGGTCGATAATCAGGAGTAATAAAATGTCTGTTCCGCAGGATCTGTTCTACACCAAAACCCACGAGTGGGTTTCCCTCGATGATGGTATCGCTACGATTGGCATCACTGACTTTGCACAAAGCCAGCTGTCCGACCTCACCTTTGTAGAACTTCCGGATGTTGGAACGGAATTCGGTTCCGGCGACGAAGCCGCCGTGGTCGAATCCGTGAAAGCTGCAGCCGATGTCTACGCGCCGATCGCCGGCGAGGTGGTGGAAGTTAATGCGGATCTCGAAGACAGTCCGGAGCTGATTAACAAGGATGCCTTTGGCGCCGGTTGGCTCTTCAAGCTCAAAGTGGTCGATGAGTCCGACGTCGATGGGTTGCTGGATTCGGAATCGTACGAAGATCTTTGCCCGCAGGACTAGTCTGGTCGAGAGGCCCGATGGAACAAGGAGGATGCGAATCCTCCTTTTTTGCTTTTAACGATGAATGCTTGGTCTGTCAGTTTCAACGAATGTGTTCCTTACCAACAGGGACTCGATATTCAGCGGCGTCTGCTGAAGGCGCGGCAGGAAAACCTTATTCCCGACACGGTGCTGATCCTGCAACACACGCCAGTCGTTACGCTGGGCAATCGCGGGCGCGACAACTATCTCTTGAAAACCGAAGAGGAATACCGGCAGCTTGGCATCGAAGTGTTCCATGCCGAGCGCGGCGGAGATGTCACCTTCCACGGGCCCGGGCAGTGGGTACTCTATCCGATACTTTTTCTGGGGGGGAACGAAGCCGACTCGCACGGCTACCTGAGCAACCTGGAGGAAATCGCCATCCGCACGCTGGGCGACTACGGCATTAAGGGATACCGCCGCGAAGGTAAGTCCGGTGCCTGGACCGATGCCGGCAAGGTGGCCGCCATCGGCTTCCGGCTCAAGAAATGGGTCTCGTTCCACGGTATGAGCTTCAACGTCTGCAACGACCTGATGGGCTTCAACACGATCGTTCCCTGCGGCCTTGTCGGCCAACCGGTGGCCACTGTGAAAACCATCCTTGGGGATGACTGCCCGCCGATGGACCAGGTCCGCGACTCCCTGCTCAACCACTTTTCCTCGGTCTGCAACCGCACGTTGGAGCGCTTCGATGCGGATGGCGATCTGCCGGAAGCTCTTTTGGAACTCATTCGATCGGACGTATCAGACGGATAGGTCCATTCGTCTAATATTCCCGGCTCCAGCTTTTGACCTGTTCCAGACAATGGTGGGCCGTGAGATCGATGTGGATGGGGGTGAGGGCGACATACCCGTCCTTGACCAAACGTTCATCCGTCTCGGCATTGTCGTCGAGCATCTTCATGTCGCCGTCGAGCCAGTAGTATTTGTTGCCGCGCGGATCGCGGTGTTCGGTAAATTTTTCAATGAAACGGGAGCGCCCCATCTGCCCGGCCCGGATGCCCTTGACCTCCTCCAGCGGTAGGTTGGGAATGTTGACGTTCAGCAACACGCCATCCGGTAGCGGGTTGGCCACGACCTTTTCCACGATGTCGGCCGCGATCTTTGCGGCGGTTTCCCAATGCGGGTTTTGATAGGTGCAAAGGGAAAAGGCAATGGCGGGCACACCCAGGATGGCGGCTTCGCTGGCGGCGGATACGGTGCCGGAATAGAGCACGCTGATCCCGGTGTTGGAACCGAGATTGATGCCGCTCACGACAAGATCCGGTGGATTGTCCTTGTGCAGGAAGCTGACAGCGAGCTTGACGCAGTCGGCCGGTGTGCCATCCACGGCAATGCCGGAAAAGCCGTTGGCCTTATCGACCGGCATGGTGCGGATTGGATCGTAGATGGTAATGGCGTGGCCGGCGGCGCTGCGTTCCGTGGCGGGCGCGCAGACGTGTAGTTCGCCTAAATGCGCAATCGCCTGATGCAGTTCGGCAATCCCGCGTGCGTGTATTCCGTCGTCGTTGCAAAGTAGAATCTTCATGGCATTGAATATGGAGTTCGGCGTGTGAAACATCAATTCCGATAAAAACAAACCTGCATTGCCGGGTTGATGTTGCCATGCTGTTGTTCATGAACTTGATACTGCTCCAGCCCGATGAAATTGATCCTTCCGGTGTATGCCGCCTGTCGGGTCGGCGCGCAGCGCATATCTGCACGGTATTGAAGCCGCAGGAGGGCAAACCCCTCCGGATCGGTTTACTGAATGGGCCGTTGGGTTCGGGCTTGGTCAGGCGAGTCGAAGCAGATGGTGTGGAACTCGAATGCACGTTTGAGCAGGATGCCCCGCCCAGACCCTGCATCGACCTGGTGCTGGCCATGCCGAGGCCGAAGGTGATGAAACGGTTGTGGGCGCAGTTGGCTGCGCTGGGCGTGGGGCGCATCGTTCTGCTGAGGGCGGAAAAGGTGGAACGCTATTATTTCGACAGTCATGTGCTGGCACCGGAATTCTACAACAACCTTTTGATCGAGGGCTTGCAGCAGGCCCGTTGCACCCGGCTTCCCGAAGTCTGTGTTCGTCCCTTGTTCAAACCCTTCGTCGAGGATGAACTGGATGCGTTGTTTCCGGATCAATTGAGGCTGTTGGCCGATCCCTCGGGTGATGCCAAGCTGGCCGATTGCCTTGCGCAAGCGGCGGACGAAACCAGGGTGGTGCTGGCAATCGGTCCCGAAGGCGGATGGACGCCATACGAACTAGATCATCTTTGCGGCCACGGTTTCAGGCTGTTCGGCATGGGGCCCAGAATCCTGCGAACGGATACCGCGACCGTGGGCTTGCTAGCCATGCTATCGGAGGCCCTTCGGTCCAGCTCTTGAAGTAATCGGATTCGATATAATTACGCTAAAACCGTGGGGTCTACTCAATAATTCCTTGTGAAATTTGCCCCAAATCGATATATTTCTATCGGATTTGGAGGGGCGCGTAATGAAAGAACTGGAGCCACTGATTCGGGAAGTCTGCGCGAAGTTTGGCAATGATCGTGCACGGTTGATGGACATTGTTCAAGGCGTTCAGGAGGCCTATGGACATGTTCCGCGCGAGGCGTTCGAGCTGATTGCCCAAGAGGCGCATACGCACCGCGTCGAGGTGGAAAGCGTGGTTTCCTTCTATGCCTTTTTGTCCGACAAGCAAAAGGGCGAAGTGGTGATCCGGTTGTGTGACGATATTGTCGATCGTTTTCAAGGTGGCGGTAAAGTTGGTGACGCCCTTTGCCAAGCCCTTGGTATCGGCTTTGGCGAAACGACGGACGACGGCGCCATTACCTTGGAGCGCACGCCCTGCATCGGCATGAGCGACCAAGCGCCGGCCATGATGGTGAATGACACGGTGGTGACGAACCTCATACCGGATAAAATACCGTATATTGTTCAACAATTACGGAAGAATCCCGATCCGCAGAATTTGGTGACCGAGTTCGGTGACGGCAACAATGCCGACCCGCTAGTCCGCTCCATGGTCAACAACAATATTCGTGAGTCCGGACCGGTTATTCTTGCCGATTACCGTCGAGAAGCCGGTTTGCGCAAGGCGTTGACCCAAACACCGGACGAAGTGATCGAGGACATCAAATCCTCGGGCCTTCGCGGTCGGGGTGGTGCGGGTTTTCTGACGGGGCTGAAGTGGGACCTGACCCGGCAGTCGGCCGGCACGGACAAGTATGTGCTGTGCAATGCCGATGAAGGCGAGCCGGGCACTTTCAAGGACCGCGTATTGCTGACGGAGCGGGCGGATCTGGTTCTGGAGGGAATGACGGTGGCGGCCTACGCCATCGGTGCGGAAACCGGCATCATCTATTTGCGCGGTGAATATGCCTATCTGCGCGAGTTTCTTGAAGACCGGATGAACCGCCGCCGCGAAGCCAAGCTACTCGGCAACAATATCCTGGGGCATGAGGGATTCAATTTCGACATCCGCATTCAGATGGGGGCCGGCGCCTATGTCTGCGGAGAGGAAACGTCGCTGATCAGCTCGTGTGAGGGAACACGCGGCGATCCTACGGACCGGACGCCGTTCCCGGTGGTCAAGGGCTACATGGTTTCGCCGACGGCCGTGAACAACGTGGAAACCTATTGCTGCGCCGCGCGGATCATGGACAAGGGGCCGGGCTGGTTCGACTCCATCGGGACGCAGCGCAGTTCGGGAACCAAGCTGTTGAGCGTGTGCGGCGATTGCGACCGACCGGGCATCTATGAAGTGCCGTTCGGGATGCGGCTTGGCGAGGTGCTTAACCGGGCCGGCGCGGAGGATGTGGCCTGCGTCTGTGTGGGTGGACCCTCGGGCCAGATGGTCGGACCCGCCCAGTTCGACCAGGGCATCTGCTACGAAGGGCTGTCGACGGGGGGATCGGTGATGGTGTTCAGCAATCAACGGGATATCCTCGAGATTGCCGACGCATTCATGGAGTTCTTCGTCGATGAAAGCTGCGGCTATTGTGTGCCCTGCCGCGTCGGTAATGTGCTTTTGAAAAAACGGTTGGAGCGCGTACGCAACGGGGAAGGAACGAAGGCCGATCTCGAGTATCTGCAACGATTGGGCGAAAGCGTGAAGTTCATGAGTCGTTGCGGGTTGGGGCAGACCTCGCCCAACCCCGTGTTGTCGACCCTCAAGAACTTCCGGCCGGTCTACAATGCACTGGTCAAGGAAGACCCGAGCGGATTGAACCGTTCGTTCCATATCATGCAGGCCGTTGAGCAAGCCAGTGCCATTGCCGGCCGCCGCTCGGAAATTTTCCACGCGTAGGAGGATGTCATGGGTGACACGTTGAAAATCACAATCGATGGGCAGGAAATCGAAGCCAGGCCGGGGCAGACCATCCTTGAGGCGGCCGATGCCGCCGGCATCTATATTCCCCGGCTGTGTTCGCATCCCGACCTGAAGCCGATCGGCAGTTGCCGCGTCTGCACGGTCATTGTTGACGGGCGGCCGCAGGCCGCATGCGTTAAGCCGGTGATGGAGGGCATGGTCATTGAAAACAACACGCCTGCGGTGTTGCAGCATCGGCGCAACATCATCGACATGATGTTTGTGGAAGGAAACCATTTCTGCATGTTTTGCGAAAAGAGCGGCAACTGCGAATTGCAGGCGTTGGCTTATCGCTTTGGCATTACCGCGCCGCAATACCCGTTCCAGTTCCCGGAGAAGGAGGTGGATGCCTCGCATCCGGATATCATGCTCGACCACAATCGCTGCATCATGTGCGCGCGGTGCGTGCGGGCCTCGCAGGAACTCGATGGCAAGAACGTGTTCCAGTCGATCGGCCGTGGATTTAAAAGGAAGATCGGCGTCAACGGGGAGCGCGCGCTGGGCGATACCGACATGGCGGTAACCGACAAGGCCGCCGATATCTGCCCGGTCGGGTGTATCATCAAGAAGCGGGTAGGCTTCGAAAAGCCGATCGGGAAGCGATTGTTTGATCACAAGCCGATCGGGTCCGATATCGAGGAGGTCCGGTCATGAGCAAGCCTCGGGTAGCCACCACGTCATTGGCCGGTTGTTTCGGTTGCCATATGTCGCTGCTGGACATCGATGAGCGCATCCTCGATCTAATCGAGCTGGTTGATTTCGACCGTTCGCCCGTGGACGACATCAAGCACATCTCGCAACGTTGCGTCGTGGGCCTGATCGAAGGGGGTTGCTGTAACGAGGAAAATGTCCATGTTCTACACGAGTTTCGCGAAAACTGCGATATTCTGATCTCGTTCGGCGACTGTGCAACCATGGGCGGTATTCCGGCCATGCGGAACAACATACCGCTCGAAGAGTGCATCAACGAAGCCTATCGCGATGGCGTGACCGTTTATAATCCGAAAGGTATCGTGCCGCAGGATCCGGAAATCCCTCTGTTGCTCGATAAGGTGTATCCCGCCCATGAAGTCGTCAAAATCGATTATTTCCTGCCCGGATGTCCGCCTTCGGCGGACACGATATGGGCGGCGTTGACGGCGCTTTTGACCGACCAACCGGTCGAGTTGCCGTATGAGCTGCTGAAATACGACTAGGGGATTTGCATGAGGACGAAGAAAATCACGATAGAGCCCGTAACCCGGGTCGAAGGACACGGCAAGGTGACGATCCATCTGGACGAAGCGGGTCAGGTGAGTCAGGCCCGGTTGCATATTGTCGAGTTCCGTGGATTCGAACGGTTTATCCAGGGGCGGCCCTATTGGGAGGTACCGGTGCTGGTACAACGCTTGTGCGGCATTTGCCCGGTCAGCCACCATCTGGCGGCGGCCAAGGCGATGGATGGCATCGTGGGGGTGGACCGCCTCACGCCGACGGCGGAAAAGATGCGGCGACTGATGCACTATGGACAAATCTTCCAAAGCCATGCATTGCACTTTTTCCATTTGGTGTCACCCGACCTGCTGTTTGGGTTCGATGCCGACCCCGCTGAGCGCAACGTGATCGGCGTGGCCAAAAAGTTCCCGGACCTGGCCGTTCAGGGCGTGATGATGCGCAAGTATGGGCAGGAAATCATCAAGGCGACCGCCGGCAAGAAAATCCATGGGACGGGTGCGATTCCGGGCGGCATCAACAAGAACCTATCCATCGAAGAGCGAGACGTTTTTTTGAAGGATATCGACCAGATGCTTGAATGGTGCCGGTCGGCGCTGCAGATCGCTAAGGAGTATACACTCCACCACATTGATGAACTGGTCGATTTTGGCTCGTTCGACTCAAACCATGTAAGCCTCGTTCGCGAAGATGGTGCCATGGATCTTTACCACGGCAACCTGCGGGCGATTGATTGCAAGGGCGGCAAGATTTTCGATCAGGTCGACTACCAGGACTACTTCAGGTACATCGCGGAAGAGGTGAAGCCGTGGTCGTACATGAAGTTTCCGTTCATCTCCGAACTAGGGCCCGATAACGGCTGGTACCGGGTCGGTCCATTGGCCCGCATCAACGCATGCGATTTTATCGATACCCCCGAAGCCGAGGCCGCGCGTCAGGATTTCCTTTCCATCACCGGCGGCAAGCCGAACAACATTACGATGGCCTATCACTGGGCGCGGCAGGTTGAACTGCTTCACGCCGGCGAAAAAATCCGTGAGCTACTGAACGATCCGGATCTACAAGGCATGGATCTCGTCGTCAAGGGCGAGCGGAGGGGCGAATCGGTCGGGTTGATCGAGGCACCGCGCGGTACGTTGTTCCATCACTACAAGGTGGATGAAAACGATCAGGTCACGATGGCCAACTTGATTGTCTCGACCACGAGCAACAATACGCCGATGAACCTCGCCGTGGAAAAGGTGGCCCGCAAATATCTCTCCGGCGCGGAGATTACCGAAGGACTGCTCAACCGGGTCGAGGTGGCGATCCGAGCCTACGATCCGTGCCTGTCCTGCGCCACCCATGCCATGGGGCAGATGCCGCTCATTATCGAACTCCAAGATGTCGTCGGCAACACGATCGACCGGCGCGTGCGGGATTGACTGTTGAAACTGCGAAGGAATGCATAGGAAGTTTTTGTTTTGCGTTCCTTACGTTCTTTTGCGGTTAATAGATCAATGAAGATTCTCGTCATAGGTTACGGCAATCCGGGACGGTTGGACGATGGGCTGGGGCCGGCCTTTGCAACCAGGATCCAAGCGCTGAGTCTGCCAAATGTGATGGTGGAATCGAACTACCAGCTCAATGTCGAAGATGCCGAACTTATCTCGCACCATGAGGTGGTGGTGTTTGCCGATGCATCGGTCGATGCCGCCGAGCCGTTTGAATTCAAGCCGATAACCGCCAATGATCCAGTAGTTGGATTTTCCAGCCATAGCATAACGGCGGAATCATTGCTGGGGTTAGCGGAACAATTGTTCAGTGCGCGGCCGGCGGCCTATGCGATGGCCATTCGCGGATACGACTTCGATGCATTTGGCGAATGCTTGTCGAACGCAGCCGTCAACAACCTCGAAGCCGCTGTTGCATATTTTCGCGAATGGGTAGTGGCGCAACAGGCTTCGTCGGAGTAGAAGTTCCATCATGGAACACTTCGACATAGCACTGGCGATGGATTACGCCAATCCGTTCGTACGGCGGGCCGTGGAAGGCGTGGCCCGCTATGCATTTCAGCAGGGGAGTTGGAGATTCTACGCCCCGCACGGCGCACCCGAGGTTTCGCTGGCCGACTTGAGGAAGTGGTCGGGGCATGGCGTGGTCGGCATGCTCGATGAAGCGCAGGTGGCCGCCCTGCGAAAGCGGGGGATCGCAGCCGTTAATATTTTCGGCCGCTTCCAGCCGCTACCCGTTTCCTCCGTGGTCGTGGACAATCTGGAAATCGGGAGGATGGCGGCCGAATACTTTAGTGGAAAGGGCATCCGGCGTTTTGCGATCACCGGACGCAGGGCGTTCGGCGATGCCACCCTGAAATCTGAGGGTTACATTTCAACGTTGGCCGACAGGGGATTCGATTGTCTCGAACTAAAGTCGCGCCTGAGTATTCAAAACATCAAGGAGCAGATCCGGAGGTTGGCCGGCGATGGGCCGGTGGGAGTGCTGGCCACCGAGGATCCGATGGGGCGGATCGTGATCGATGCCTGCTTGGATTCAGGGCTGAATGTTCCCGAGGATGTTTCCGTGCTGGGTGTGAACAATGATGCGTTTGCCTGCGAAATGCTGCATCCGCAGATGTCGAGTATCGAGCTGGGCGCCGCGAGGGTAGGTTGGCAGGCTGCCCAGATGCTGGACGGGATGATTCGCACGGGGCTTGGTCCGGATGCGCCCATCCGAATCTCGCCGGAAAAGATTGTCGAACGACACTCCACCGACCTGTCGGCCCTGGGAGACCGTGCGGTTTCGGCGGCTTTGCGGTTTATTCGAGACAATGCCCATCGACCGGTGCAGGTGGATGACGTGGCACGTGTGGCGCATGTGGGGCGGCGGACTCTGGAAAACCGCTTCAGGAACCTACTCGACCATTCGGTGTTCGAAGTAATTCGTCGGGAACGAATTCAGCGCGCCTGCCGCCTGCTGAAAGAAACCGACATGCTGGTGGATGATGTTTCTGGTGCTTGCGGCTACACGACGAGGGAACGGTTCAACCAAGCCTTCAAGCAGGAGACGGGTGCAACACCTTCCGACTACCGGCGGCGCTTTCGCTTTTCCAGTTAGAGATGGATTCGCAAAATGGCCGATATAATGCGTAAAATACGTATTCACATTCTTGGCCGGTCCAGTAAGGTGTTGGCCGAATTTTTCAATAAGGAGAGATGCTATGAATTTGCAAATCAGGCCTGCTAACGAATGCCGCTACGATATTCTGTCTTTGGGTGAAGTGATGCTTCGTCTCGATCCCGGTGAAGGACGGATCCGTACGGCCCGAAGCTTCAAGGCGTGGGAAGGTGGGGGCGAGTACAACGTGGCCCGCGGTCTTCGTCGCTGCTTCGGCCAGCGCGCAGCCGTGGTGACTGCCTTTGCCAAGAATGAAGTCGGCCTGCTGATGGAGGACTTCATCCTGCAGGGCGGGGTGGATACCGCGCTGATCAAGTGGATGAACTATGACGGCATCGGCCGCACGGTCCGCAACGGGCTCAACTTTACCGAGCGCGGTTTTGGGATTCGCGGCGCGGTGGGTTGTTCCGACCGCGGAAACACGGCGGCTTCGCAACTGAAGGCCGGTGACATAGACTGGGAATATATCTTTGGGACGCTCGGCGTGCGGTGGTTCCACACCGGCGGCATTTTTGCGGCTCTCTCCGAAACCACGGGCGAGGTGGTGATCGAAGCGGCCAAGACCGCCAAGAAATATGGAACGATCGTTTCGTACGACCTCAACTACCGTCCGTCGCTCTGGAAGGGGTTTGGCGGACTCGAAAAGTGCCAGGAAATCAATCGCGAGATTGCCCAATACGTTGATGTCATGATTGGTAACGAGGAGGACTTTACCGCCTGCCTCGGCTTCGAAGTCGAAGGCGCGGACGAAAACCTGACCGACCTGGAAGTGGATGCCTTCAAGAAGATGATCGGGTCTGCGATCAAGGCATTTCCGAACTTCAAGGCGACGGCCACGACCATGCGCGGTGTTAGGACGGCGACGGTCAACGACTGGGGTGCGATGTGCTGGGTGGATGGGGAGTTCTACACCGCTACGCACCGTCCGGAATTGGAGATTTTGGACCGGGTGGGCGGGGGCGACAGTTTTGCCTCCGGTTTTATCTACGGCATGATGGTCCTGCAGGATCCGGCCAAGGCCATTGAGTACGGTGCGGCGCACGGTGCGCTGGCCATGACCACGCCCGGCGATACCACCATGGCTTCGCTCGCGGAAGTTGAAAAGATTGTCGCCGGTGCCGGCGCACGCGTTGACCGCTAAGGAGAATGATGATGTTGAATGAATTGCTTAAACGGCCGGTCATTCCGGTGATTGTAATCGATGATGCCAACGATGCCGAGCCGTTGGCCGAAGCCCTGCTGAAGGGCGGAATGGATGTGATCGAGGTGACCTGCCGGACGGCGGCAGCACCGGAGGCCCTGGCCCGCATTAAGAAAGCGTTCCCGGAAATGCTGCTGGGTGCCGGTACTGTCGTGACGCCCGACCAGGCGCAGATGTGCATCGACACCGGTGTGAGTTTTGGGCTTGCGCCCGGATTGAACCCGGATACCGTTACCTTCTTCCAGGAAAACAATACGTTGTTCATTCCCGGTGTGATGACACCGTCGGAAATCGAGGCGGGTCTGGGGTTGGGCTGCAAGCTGCTGAAGTTTTTCCCAGCGGGAGCGGTGGGAGGGGTCAACATGCTTAAGAACCTGGGTGCGCCGTATGGCCCGCTCGGCGTCCGTTTCTGCCCGACCGGTGGGGTGAGCCTAGACAACATGCTCGATTACCTCTCCATGCCGATCGTCAGCGCCATCGGCGGATCGTGGCTGGCGACGAAACAACAGATTGCCGATCAGCAATGGGATGTCATCACGCGGCAGGTGAAGGATGCGCTGGCCAAGGCGGTGGAAGTGTAGTGATTGGTTGTTGGGTTGTTGAATGATGGGCGGCGGGAAAACTTTCTGCCGTTCCCACCCTGTAACCCTATTCGAACGTTGCCTTGAAGGCATCGAAAGCCGACTTGAGCTCGTCAAGTTCCTTGCGGAGCTTGGCGATTTCATTTTCCAGCAGGTCGATCCGGTCGTCGTTCATCGCCGCCGGCGGGGTTGCCGTAGCTGCATCATCGGCGACGATATGTTCTGAGGGATCTCCGGCAAATAGGTGGGCCCATCGGCGCTCGCGCTTGCCGGGTTCGCGGGGAAGGTGCATGACGAACGGTCCCTGGGGGTGGTTTGCAAGACCTTGGAGAATCTGCTCCACCTCCCGTGCGTCGGACAGGGGGTGAAGGCGCGACGCATGGGCGCGCAGGTCGCCCGGGGTTTGCGGGCCGCGGATGAAAAGTTCGCAGAGAATGGCCATCTTGGCGGGGGAAAGGTTCCAGTGCGCCGACATGTTGTGCCGGTACTTGGCCACACGGCTTCCGCTTGCGCCGACCTCGACCGCCAGCTTGTGGTTGGTCCGCAATTCATAGAGTGTATGCTCCACTGTGAGTTCGTCGAGCGCCATGGCCGGGTGGCGGTTGGATTTCTGGTTGCAGGCGTTGGTCAGGGCATTGAGTGTAAGCGGATAGTATTCCGGGGTTGCCATCTCCTTTTCGATCAGGCAACCCAGCACTCGTTCTTCGATGGGGTTAAGTTCCAGCTCCATAATACACTTTCAGTATGCTGAAGCCATAGCAGCGGCGGGGGTCTACTGCATCTCCACTGAAACCTTGTAGTATCTCTGGTCCAAGGTGGCGTTGAATACATAGTTGCTGGTCGGATAGTTGAGATAGCCCGGAACCGCCGTGTAGCTTCCGCTTACTAACGTGTTCTTATACCAAACCTTGTATTTGCGGCCTTCGACGGCATTCCAGTTGATGGCCATCTGGGAGCCGCCGGATGCGGACGAGGTTGTCTGGAAATAGGAATTGGGATCGGCGGGATCAGTGCCCGCGATGTATTCGCTCATGTTGTCATAACCATCCTCGTCGAACCAGTCCTCCTCGGGAAGGCACCACGCGATATTCCCGTAATAATAGATTTCCCATGCGTCAGGAAGGCCGTCCTGGTCCTGATCGAAGGGAAAATCACTTAGGTCGGTCTCGCTAAAGTCGCCGGGCGTTCCGTTGCCATCGGATAAGCCTACGATAATATTGTATCCGCCATTCCAGTTGTCGCAATCAAGCCAGGACATGCGGATGCGACCGTCGAAATACAGTTCACATTGGGCGGTGCAGTAATAACCGGAATAAGCGAATCGCACGTGGTCGTAGGTGACAACCATTCTATCGTTAAGCTGGACGGCAGATATGGTTCCCCCAGCAGGGGAGTACAGGTCGGTCCAGAACAAAGCAATGCGTTGATAAGCAAAATGCTCAGCGATGGTGGGGGTCCAATCCTTGACGATAGCATTGAACATAAGATACCCATCTCCTGAAAGGTAGAAGCGGGTGTATGGAGTTCCATATATCTTGACGGTCTTCGGGTCCTGAATGTATATTGGAACGATACCATCACCGCCGGTATAGATTCCGGGGTAACCCGTTGTATCCACGGGTAGTTCGGTAATATTGGTCGCTGCGATTGAATAAAAGTTGGTGGAGCCATCAGGCGTGTAGGTGAGTGACAGCCCATTCAAATCAAAAGAGTAGGAGTATGCGTCAAATTGTTCGGTATAATACTCTGTCGCATTTGCGCCTATGCAGCCAAGGATTAGTACCAGTGTGGCAACCAGTTTTTTTATCATTATTTCCCCTTTTTTTAGTAGAGTGGATAAGTTCGATAACAACGTTCATCTACTTGGAGTGCATGATGCAGGCTACTGTGTAATCAAGCAAATATAATTTATGCGTTTTCCTGTAACTGGACGTGATTTGGCGAGACGAACAACCATGTGCCGGTTCATGACAGC
>JBNLGU010000037.1:0-25352 GCA_050306215.1 Pontiella sp. | reverse complement strand
AATCACCCTAAAGGCCGGCACCTTGTATTTTGACCTTTCGTCCAACCCGGTATCCGGCAACGACCAGATTCTGAACAGTGCCGGTACGCTCACGTTTGACGGCTCGGAAGGGGCTGCTCATTTTGTTATTCATCAGACTGACGGCTATCTGTCCGAAGGGACCTATAATCTGATCCTTGGCGGAGTCGGCTCGTCGGCGCCCTACAGTCCTTCTTTCACCCTTAATCTGGCCGATACACCGTACAAGAGCTATTCACTTCAACGCTCGGGAGGGGGAAGTGCCGATGCTTTTGTTCGGCTGGTCGTGACCGATCTTGATCCGGGAATCATCGATCCGGCAGACCCCGTGGCCTGGTACCGCTTTGAGGAAGGAACGGCAGGCACGGCTGTTCCCTATGGGGGCAACCAGATCGTTGATTCGGCCGGCGGTGATGATAACCTGAACGCCTACGCGGCGAACACCGCTCCAGATTACAGTGCCTCGGTGCCTGTGGCAACGATTCCGCAGACCGGCGCAACCAATACCGTGAGCACGCATTTCGATGGGAGCGACGACCTCTACACCGCCGTTACGAGTGGTCCGCTGGTCACCACGATCTACTCTAACTTTACCGTGGAGGCCTATGTCAACTTTGACTCGCTCACCGGATTCCAGACGATTGTGGGCCGCGATGATGATTTCGGCGATGCAGCGGGCGGCGTGAGTGGCGATGCCCGAGCACTTCTATACCTGTCGAAGCATGTGGATGGGCAGTTCCGCATAGAGGCCTGTACGGCCGGAAGTGACTATGTAAGCGTTGAGGGCTCTCTCAGCCCGGTTCAGAATACATGGTATCATATTGCAGCGGTTGGCGACGAGGCCACCGGAACCCTTACCCTGTATGTCGATGGCCAGAATGTGGGATCTTCCACGGGATTTGACGGGCTCTATCCTTCGACCACTCATCCATGGACCGTTGGTCGGGGAATGTACAACGGTGCTGCTGTGGATCAGCTTTCCGGCATGATCGACGAAGTGCGAATTACCGATGCGGCATTGTCTCCGTTCCAGTTCCTGAATTTTCCGAATCCGGACATCGACTATGACGGGTTGGACGATGCTTGGGAAATGGCGCAGTTCGGTAACCTGGACCAGTCCGGTACAGACGATCCGGACGGCGACGGCGACGACAACGAAACGGAAGAATCGAACGGAACCGACCCGAACATCTCCTCCATTCCGCCGGTAATCGGCATGACCATGAACGCCGGAACGCTCAACCTGAACTGGTCCAGCAACCACATTGGATGGCGATTGCTCTGTCGCACAAACCTGTTGTTCGGAACATGGCTGGAAATTCCCGGGAGCGATGCCACCAATGTATATGAGCTGAGCGGCCCATCCGATAGTGCCTACTACAAGCTTGAATACAATGAGTAGGTGCTAATCCAGCTGTCGTCCGCTGCCTTCGGGGTTGGCGTTGAGAGCAAGTGTTGCTATAAGAATTATGGAGGTAATCCCGAATGCGTGCCTGGTTTATCATAGCCATTCTTACTGTTGCGACCACCGAGGCCGCTGTGGACTATCCATCCCGGCCGTCTAAACAGGATATCGATGCGCACGATCCGGCTGTGCTGAAGGACGATAACTATTTCTACGTATATGGAACACACAATATGCCGGTTTGGCGATCTCGGGACCTGATCGACTTTGATCGCGTGGAAGACCGTCTGTTGCGGCGCGTGCCCGATGAGGCGGAAAATCATGTCGGCGAAGGCGGTCACTCGCTTTGGGCGCCGGACATGGTCAAGGTGGGGAGCGAATACCGGCTGTACTATTGCTTGTCCCGCTTCGGCTCCAGCCAGTCCTACATCGGCTTCCTCGTCGGAAAGTCACCGACCGGCACCTTCAAGGATGGAGGCGGTGTCATTCGTTCCAGCGATCCTATGGACGAGCCGGGTTGGCCGAACGCGTTGGATCCGGCCATTCTGACCGATGCCGATGACCGGCAATGGATGGTCTACGGCTCCTTTTTCGGAGGCATCTACGTGTTGCGCCTCGATGAGGACGGGGAGGCCCGAAGCAAGGGATCGGTCGGCGAGCGGATTGCCTATCGGCAAGGCACCGCGCTCGAAGGGCCATACGCCGTCTATAATCCGAAGCTGAAGGAATACTTTCTGTTTGTTTCCTACGACAAGCTGGACTCCACCTACAACGTCCGCGTCGGCCGCGCCAAACGGCCCGATGGGCCATACAAGGATTTCAACAACAAGGACATGGCTGATGGGGAAGACAATCTTCCCAAGATACTGAACAGCTATGCCTTTGAAAACCATGCGGGCTGGTTCGGTCCGGGCCACAACAGCGTGGTGCGCGACGGCGATAACTACTACATGCTTCACCATGCACGGGTGGAGGTCGACGGCCGAAAGATCGTGCATACGCATGTGCGCAAGATGGTCTTCACCGACGATGGCTGGCCGGTGGTGTCGCCCGAGCGCTATGCTGGCGAAACGGAGCAGCCCATTCCGGATAAGGAAATTTCCGGTACGTGGGAATGGTTGCCGATAGCCCCCGGCAACAATGGCTTGCAACGGGCGAAGCCGGGGCTCGTCTTTGAGGAAGGTGGCGTTGTGCGGTTCGGCGATAAGACCGGGAAGTGGCAACTTAAGCAGCCAAACTCATTGCGAATTAAACTCGGAAGCGATCCTGTGGTCAGTGCCAAGATACTGCCCGCCTGGGACTGGGAGAATGACCAACCGACATTGGTTTTCACGGGACTCGATGAAGACGGCATGGCGGTCTGGGGAAAGAAAAGAAATGCTGATTAGATGAAAATTAAACCGATATCGATCTGGATGTGCTACGTGTTGTTGCCTTGTCTGATTGCCGTGGGGGGTACTCGCGACTATCTGAAGAAGCCGGATAGCTGGTTTCATCATGGCGATGCGGGGGACGTCGCGGAAAACATCCTGAGCTGGCAATCGAAATTCGGCGGTTGGCCCAAAAACGTGGATCCTTCGGCCAAACCCTATGAAGGCGATCCCGACGACCTGAAACCCACCTTCGACAACAGTGCGACGACGGATGAAATGCGTTTTCTGGCCCGCATGTACGATGCGACGCACGACAAGGAATACAAGGAGGCTTTCGAGCGCGGGTTCGACTATATCCTCGAAGCCCAGTATCCGACCGGAGGATGGCCGCAATACTATCCACCGAGCAGTCATTACCACCGCTATATCACGTTCAACGACGGTGCCATGGTGCGGTTGATGGTTTTCCTGAAAGAGGTGGTTGATAACGAGGACGACTACTACGGTTTTCTGGACCGCCATCGCGAAAATGCAGCCAAGGAAGCCTTCAAGGATGGCATTGAATGCATCCTGAAATGCCAGATCGAAGTCGACGGCAAGCTGACGGCCTGGTGTGCGCAGCACGATGAGAAAAACTATGAACCCCGCCCGGGCCGTGCGTTCGAACTGGTGTCGATCAGTGGTTCGGAATCGGTGGGCATTGTTGAATTGCTCATGGACCTCGAGGATCCCGGCGATGAGGTGATTGAGGCGGTGGATGCGGCCGTCTCCTGGTTCAGGTCGGTGAAGCTTGAAGGCATCCGTGTTGAAAGGATCGACGGAAACAAGGTCGTGGTTGAGGACGAAGATGCGCCGCCGTTATGGGCGCGTTTTTACGGGATCGGCACAAACCGCCCCTTTTTCTGCGGCCGCGACGGAATCAAGAAATACGATATATCGGAGATCGAGGGGGAGCGGCGCAACGGCTATTCATGGTACGGGAACTGGCCGCGACGCCTGCTTGAGAAGGAATATCCCGAGTGGAAGAGAAGACATGATTAAACCGGAGATAGAATGTGACGGATAACGCAGCGAGAAAGAATCCAGTGCTGGAACCCGTATGCTCGAAGGGCGTCGTGTTCGATTGGAAAACGGAGACGTGGATCGGTCGGCACGAAGCCATCTGCAAGGCGGTGGAGGAGAGGGATCCGAAAGTCATCTTTATCGGCGATTCGATTACCCATCACTTTGAACGCGATGGCATTGAATCCTGGACCGCCAGCTATGCGAAGTACCGCCCCGTTAACATGGGGTTTGGGGGTGATCGCATCCAGCACCTGCTGTGGCGCCTGCAAAACGGCGAGCTGGAAGGGATTTCTCCCAGAGTGGCTGTGCTGCTGATCGGAACCAATAACTCGGCGAATAACACGGCGGAAGAGATCGCCGAGGGCATCGCGGCGGTTTGCGCGCTGATTCGCGAAAGGCTGCCGAATACCAAAATCCTGCTACAGGCCATTTTCCCGCGTGATACGCCGGACGGTGCGCGCCGCAAGGTCAACGAGCAGGTCAATGGTATGATATGCAAGCTGGATGATGGCGAGTGGATCCATTTTCGCGATTTGGGCGGTTTTCTTGTCGACGAAAACGGCGACATCAAAAAGGAACTGATGGAAGATCTCCTGCATCCGACGGTCGCTGGCTATGTGGAACTGGCGAAAATACAAGCGCCTGTCATCGAAGAATTGGTAGGGGGATAGGCAATGAATGCACTCGTTGGCATCCGGGACGTGGGGGTGGCCGTTTGTTGTTGCCGGGGCGTTGGCCTATTGGCCGGATGGCTTGATTAACCAGATGGCGGTAATGGAGCCTGAATGCCATTGAATTTCTGGCGCTTGAAGGTAAGAATATCAAAAAATGCCGGTCTACGCGTCGACGGGCATGGTAATGAAAATGGAGAACTGACCATGGTTCGATATCTGGCTTGTGGCTACCGCGATTTCAAGTTGCACCCGGTTCCCTTGGATGAGCGGTTCAACTGGGAGGTCTATGTCGTGGCCGAGGGCGAAATGGCCCCGGTCTTTGCCGATGGACGGAACGTCCCCCTCGAAAGCGCATACGTGTGGATTATGCCTCCGGGCATGGTGTATGGCTGGCGGAGTGGGCCGCAACCGCCCCGGCGCTATGTGATCCATTTCACAACCATTCCGAAAACCCTGCACCAAGTCGTGGATGAATGCGGCTACTTCGGGCGGAAACTGGTGGACGACGAAATCGATCAGATCGACAAAATCTACAAGCGTCTCGAAAAGCATGCGATGTCGTTTGCCCCGCTGAGCGAGCTGAAAGTGGAAAAGGCAGGAATCGACCTGGCATTGCTGCTGCTCACCGGGGTGAAGCTGTCGAGTTCGGTGCCGCTCGACAAAATCGATGAAGAACGGATTGAATCGGTGTTGGTGTGGTACCGCGAGCACATGAGCGAATGCCCGACCATCGATGCCGTTGCAGCAGTCATTAACCTATCATCCGGCCACCTGCGACGCACGTTCCAGCGGGTCCGCGGATGTTCTCCACATGTTGCATTCATGCAAATGCGGTTGGACCGCGCCAAGGAATTGCTCAGTACAACCTCGCAAGATCTTTTTCAAATCGCCCGCCAGTGCGGATTCCGGAGCGATAGCGACTTTTGCCGGGTTTTCTCGAAGCATTGCGGGATTTCGCCGCACAAATGGCGTACCCACATTACGAAGCAGGAAACGGGCACGGAGCTCGCGGAAAACTGATGCGTCCGCTGGCAAGCGGGATCTGTCCATGTGCGGATTTGTAGATTTCCTGATTGGCCCCTGTCGTTGCGCAAAAACAGGATCCCGGGGCATCATCTCCTATTGACCATCAGCTTGGCCCAGCGTCTGGGCGACCCGGTGGACGGCAGGCTCAACGCGGCCGGACCTGGGTAGGTTGTCTGGGAGGCAGGAGAGTCTTATGGAGAACAAACGCGGATTTTTTTCAAGCCACTCAAAGTCGAGTGCGGCGGTCGCCACCATCATTATCCATATCGTGCTGGTTGCCATCGCTTTCTCCTTCGTGGCCATCACCGTCATCAATAGGGAGGAGGTTGATTTCAAGGCCGTGGATATCAACCGGCCCAAGATGCAGATGAAAAAGCTGCAGGTGCCGGTTAAAATGAAGCAGCCCAAGGCACCTAGGTTGCGCAAGCAGATCGTCGTAAAGCCCAACCTCAAGCAGGTGACGCCGGAAATAAAGATGCCGGAGATTGTCGGGATCAAGGGGGGAATCGGGAGTAGCGGCAGTGGAACGAGCCTAGGAGGTAGCCTTGGCTTTTCCATGCCGGAAATCAATTTCTTCGGGGTCAAGGGCAAGACGGAGAGGATCCTGTTGATCATCGATGGACACCGGGACATGTCGGCCGACCGCTTGGGTGGCGCCTACGGCTACGAAGTGATCAAGAAGGAATGCCTGCACCTGATCCAGAGCCTTCCGTCGACCGCCGTATTCAACATCATTGTCTACGATGGCGACAAGGCGCAGCAGCTGTTCCCGAACATGGCGCCGGCCGTGGCCGACCATGTGCAACAGGCCAAGGATTGGCTGCTACCATTGAACCAGGTTATTGGGGCAAAAACCAAATACGGGATCGGTACGTTGGGTAAGGGGGGGCATGGGGTCGGGGACCACTTTCCCTACGGCAAGTTCAAGGACGACTTGTATTATCCGAGAGCATGGAACCTTCCGGTATTCGCGGCCATGCAGCAGCAAGCCGATGCGGTCTTCCTGCTGACGTCTTCATGGGGTTCGTTCCTGTATTTCAAGGAAGATCCCAAAGAGACCCAGCGCGCGTGGTACCAAACCTCCGAAGGCAAGCTCTACAAGGAGCGGGCGGCCAAGGGGCGCGAAATGCTGGACGAAGAGAACAAGCGGCGTAAGGCTGCCGGAGAACCACCCAGTGCGCTGAACCGAAACAGCGATCGCGCCTTGGTGCGGCACTATTTTCCCGGTACGCGCGAGCCGCCCAATCCGGAGCATTGGGATCTCGGCGTGGAGGATTTTGTCGATGCGTTCGAGGATGCCTACAAGGCTTTCGCTAAAAACATGCCCACCTTAGGTATCCAGAAAAAGAAGAAATCTTCGTTCGCGCTCAACGTGGTCTATTTCAAGTCGAAGGATGACAAGGACGTCGACTCGAAAGAGCAGTCGTTCATGCAGCTGGCTAAAGCGCTCAACGGCGAGTTTCGCGTCATGGCCGGCCTCGAAGCCATCAAGGACAGTGTGGACCCCTCCTCGCTGGAGGAATAGAGCTTCTCTCCATGTATTGGTATTAGGATGCTCTTGCTCTGGATTAACCCAAAATGGCTCATGCCCGATATCCGTGGGCAGAACATTCAACACTCAATCGCTTGTCGACCCTGCTGATCCGGTCAAACAACAGCCCTTGCTTGTCGATTTCTGTGTTCTGGTGCGCCTTCCCGAGACCATCTGCTACTCATGCAACAGCAGTGCTGGCGCATTTTATGAGATGTTGTGGTTGATCGATGTGTAGGGCGTGGGAGGCGAGACCCCGCCGGTCCTGTTAGGCAACCCTTCTCTTGGGCAACCGAGATCATCTTCCACCGCTAAAGCTAGGGCGGATAAGTGGATCGCAGTAACAGCTTTTCCTAATATGCTCCAGCCAACGCATCCTGCAACACAGAGGAGGTTTCCCTTAAACAACGTCATACGATCCTCCTGAACCAAGAAAAAAGCGGCCTCCCGAAGGAAGCCGCTCATTTCAGCCAGTTGCCTGATTGCTGTTAGTTGCCGATCTTGTAGAACAGCTGGCTTTCTTCGCTAATCGGAAGGACGAGTGGCGAGGCTCCGTTGGTCGCAACGCCCCAGCCGTTCGTGTTAGCCAGATTGTCGTTGGTGTACACATTGTATGAACCAGTGTCCCATTCCAAGGTGATCGATCCGCCGGATACGGTGGCGTTGCCGATATCTGGAACAGCCGATGCCGCATCGATGTTCAGCAAGAGTATGCCGAAGGCGTCTTCGAGGGTGGCCGAACGGCCATTGCCGATGTAGCTTTCGGAAGTATCGATATCTGCAATGGTATTGGTATAGCCCCAGAGCAGGATATATTGCCCGTTCGGAACACCGCTCCAGTCATTACCCTCAACCACCACATCATCGGCACCGAAGGTGTTGGTGATGTTCAGGCTGCCCGAAATCCATAAAATATCGACACCGTTCGTGTTAAACTCGATCATTGCGCCATCCGCCATGTCGAGGTTGCCGTTGATCGCCCCCGCACCGCCAAAGCCTTCGTTTCCGCCGGCAATGGTGCCGCCTGCGTTAACTGTGACATTGCTGACATTCGCCGCAGTGCCAACGATCAGCTTTCCGCCATTGACGGTGATATCGTTGGTAACGGAGCCGGAAACGTTAAGTGTTCCGCCATTGACGGTGGGGGCGCTGACGATGGCCCCGGAAATGACCAACGTGCCGTCTTGAATGGTGGTGGCACCGGTATAGGTGTTGGTTCCGCTGAGCTCCAACGAGCCTGTGCCGACTTTGGAGAGCGCGGTTGCGTTTGCGGTGCCGTTTTGAATAATCCCTGCAAATTCGGTATCCAGGTTTTTGGAACCGATTTCCCAGGTGGTCGCGCCTCCCACGGTATCTCCGCCGAGCAGGGCGCTACTCGTCCCTGACAAGGACCCGAGCTGAACCGTAAGTCCAAAACTCCAGTTTCTGGTATAGAGCTGCTCGTTGTCGAGGGAGACGGTTGTTCCGGACAGGTTCCCATCGAAACTGGCGCCGTTTGCCCGCAGTTCGAGACGGCCGCCGCCGGAAATATTCAAGGTTCCGTTGAAGCCTGCGCAAGGCGCATCCAGGTAGTCGCGTGTGCCTCCCAGTGTGGAAGGGGCCACCACGTTAAACGTACCCGAACCGGTCAGGGGCTGGTTGATCTCGCACCGGTCCGACATAATCAGGGTTCCGCTCTGTCCGGCATCCGCGAACATGGGGTTGTCGAAGTTCACGTAGTTCGCGCCCGATTGGAGGGTGCCGCCCTCGAAGGTGACGCCTCCGGTACCCAGGGCCGATCCAACCTGCGGCTTGACGATGCCGCCAGCGATTGTAGTGCCGCCTTCGTAGGCATTCGCCATGGACATTGTTAGCATTCCGCTGCCAGCCTTGTTCAGCGCAATGTTCCCGTTAATGGATCCGGTGCCGCTGAAGCTGTAGTCGTTGGTTGAGTCAATGGTTACTCCCGACGGGTATACAACAGTATTCAGGCTAATGCTGTGGATCGAGCCGGGGGCCTTGTCATCGAACGTTACAGAATCGCCCGTGCCATCCTTTTCATAATATACCGCGATGTCGGAGCTGTTGCTCCAGTTCAAGCTGTTGTTGATATCCCAGGCTCCGGATTCCGTAGCCCAGTACACATCGCTCGGATTGTAGGGAAGATCGAGTTCGCCGACGAGCAGATATATATCGCCCGGATCGCCATTCGTGCCATCGCCCATAATCAGCGTGTAGCTGTCGATGCCGCCAAAATTGGTAGCGACCAAGCCGCCGGTGATGACCTGGTTGGTAACCAGATTTCCGCTCCAGTTGAATACCTCGTTGGAAACCGTAAGGCCGCTCCATGTCGTGGCATCCAGGGAGGTCTCAATTAACTTATACACGCCATTGGTGCCGGTGCCTTGCAGGTCGATGGTGGTCGTTCCGGCGAATACAACGTCTCCGGCATCCATGTCGGCGAGGACGAGTTGGTCCGAGTCGGTACTCGGCAAGGCAAAAGCGTTTCCGCCCGTACCCAATTCCATCTTCATGGTGGTTCCGTCCGACAAATATAGACCGACGTGAGAGTCGTCAGAATCAGTGATGGTCATGGTGCCGATGCCGTTGTCTCCGGGGGCGATGATGGTGCCGGAATCGAGATACATTGGGTAGGTCACGTTAACCACCGACGGCGCCCAGTTTCCGGTGCCGCCGATCGTTGTATTGGTGCCGGACACGTTGAACATCATGCGCGTACCGCCACCTGATGCCGTACCGTTCACGATCATGTTTCCGCCACCTGAAATGCTGATGACATAGGCATGTTTCGAACCGCTAATCGTGTCAAAGGCCAAGGTGCAATCCGGACCTATGACAACAGGACCCAGCCCGCTATAGGTACTGCACCGCCAGTGGGAAAAATTTATCCGCTGAGTGGCGTTGGACGCGATGATGCCGAGATTGCTGTTAAAATAGACGATGCCGGGGAAGGTGATGGGACCCGCGATGTCCGTGAACTTGAGTCCAGCATAAGATACAGTAGTGCTTCCATACGTAATTCCATTGGTATCGGATAGTGATTCGCTGCTGAAGAGGGCAACATCAGCGCCGGAGGGAATTACGCCTACATCCACCCCGTTCGTGGTCCAATAGGTTCCATCGGTAAGGTCTGTAGAGCCCTCCAACCGGAGATACTCCGTGGCTTGCGAAATGGCCGTACACGATAATACGGCTAATGCTATTATTAGTGTTTTTTTCATTTTTCTTCCTCCTCATGTTAGGTTGTTCCAGCCGACTCCTGCCTATCCATCCAGTGCCTGCGTATCGCGCACCCTGTGTGCAGACGGGTTGAAGCTATGGTGCACAATCTTTCACAGAGCAAGATATTGAACAACGGGCAGCAACAATCCACATTTTGACAAAATCGAACATGTCTGGTCCCATTTAGGTGTTAAGGCCAATGGCTTCAGCCGCCGGCGAGACATTCGGAGTGGATGTCCTCCGGGGGATTGATTCCCATTTAATAACGCGCCGGAAAGGGGGAGACGCCCTTTATGAAGATACGTGCTATTCGATTGGAATTGTATAAATCTTGTTCGGTACTCCCTCCTGACAAATTTTACGGCATGCGTTCAACTTCTCCATGAATCTGCGAAAGAAGGCTCCGCAAGGAGTGGTCCGATGCAGAGGGACAACAAAAGGAGAATGAAAATGAAATACCTGAACATAAGTATGATTGGATTGCTGGTGGCTTCGGCGATGGGTGTTCAAGGGGCAGAGATCATCAAGCTCAGTGTAGCTGATAGTGGGAACTATTACATGGATTTTGGCGGAGCTTGGGATGGCGGTGCTGTACCTGGTTCCGGTGATGTCGCTGTGTTTAATAGCACCTCGGTTCCCGGCAGTGGTGGTGAAACCTTTCGCGCTCTGAATACCTATATTGGCGGTTACAAGATCACCGATATCCAAGGCAATATCAACGTAAACGCGACCACCTACAACTATGGTTTCGGGGTTGATATGTCAGCGGCCACCGCCGATGTAACGTTTGAAAACCTTCGGAACAATGCCGGTGGTGGAATGCCGATAACCGTTGCTGCGGGACGAACATTTAGAACCGGAATTATTAGTACTGCGACCGGGAAAAGTGCGTACAATATGCCTATATCAGGTGGTGGTACGGTGCTGGTAAACGGCTCGGCAACCGCCAGTAGCGCACGCATGATGTTCAATGTGTCCGGAGCCGGAACGACGGTAGGCGGCAACGGCACATGGGCACCGTATTGGGCCAATTCGGGCTATGGCATGCAAATTGGTTCCGGTTCCTATATCGCCCCGGGTGACAATGGCATCGGCACTATGACGCTCGATGATACCAACGGTGGTCAAACCGCATTGGTCATGGCGGATGGTTCCGGTCTGAAGATGGAACTCGGTGCAGCTGGTGCGTCGGATATGCTCGCATTGACCGCAATGGCCGCGGGCGACGTTTCATTTCTAGGCACTACCGTCATCGACCTGCTAGGCACCGGTGAAGTTGGTACGTACAAGCTGTTCGATACCGATCTGGATGAATCCACCTGGAACGGCCTCACGCTTTCCGGACAGGATATTACCGGTGGCCTGACCGTGGCCAACCTCGCATCCGGTCTTACCGGGACGCTCTACATGGGTAATGGAACCACCGGTGATTCCGGCGATATCTATCTCGATGTCATTCCGGAACCGGCTACGCTGAGTCTCATTGCTGTGTTGGGTGGTGGAATGCTGTTTATCCGCCGGCGCTTCATGATCTAGTCCATAGCATGCAATCGCATCTTGAGGGGCCGCCGAAGTTTTATTCCGAGCACAGTCGGAACGGATATCGGCGGTCTCTTTTTGTGAGACTTTCTCCCCCCGGGTCGAACAGACATTCGGGAACGATCGGAAGGCCTGTGTTTGCAATTGTACAACTACGGGCTGGTATGATTTGTTGGTGCACCCCTTGGTAGTATGTAGCGTACTTTTCAATGGGCTAGTAGTACCGATCATCATCTAGGCCGCGTGTATGCGCACAAACAATCTAATGGGATGGATCCGTTATGAGTCGATTTAAACACATGTTATGGTTTGTTTTTGTTCCTTTACTGCTCCTTTCGGGCATGGCTCGTGGGGCGGAAGCAACAAACGGATTTGCCAGGACCTCAGCGTCGTTGACGGCCAAGAGCGCCCGCTTCCAGCAACTCTACGATGCTGGTTGGCAGGAAGTATTCAATGATCCGTGCACAAATGGTTGGAGCCGGTTGTGGTTTTTGGATGGCCTGAAGGCAACGGTTGAAAACACGCCGGAGGGCATGGTGCTGTCTGCCGGGCCCGTGCAAGGCGACGATTCGTGCCATGCCGTCCTATGGACGAAGCAAAGTTTTCACGGCGACGTCCGCCTCGACTATGAATTTACCAAGATGGACGACTCGATCCACAACGTGATCATTCTCTATGTGCAGGCCTCTGGAAGCGGGGAAGGGGAATATGACGCCGACATCTCGAAGTGGGGCAATCTGCGGGAGGTGCCGTCGATGCGCACCTATTTCAACCACATGAACACCTACCACATCAGCTATTCGGCCTTCACCCAGGACAACGAAGACCCTGCGGACGATTACTTGCGCGCTCGGCGCTACCTACCGGAAACCGGCAAGGGGCTCGAAGGTACCGCCCTGCACCCCGACTATGCCCGGACCGGCCTCTTCGAAACCGGCGTGCCGTATCGCATTACCGTCATCAAGCACGGAGATGATCTCTTTATGCGGGTTCGGGGTAGCAACAAGGAAACGCTCTGCCATTGGAAGACCGATGCCTTTCCTCTGATCTCCGAAGGCCGGGTCGGGTTGCGGCACATGTACACGCGCAGCGCCCGCTACCGCGATTTCAGGGTTTCGGTGCTGCAGGAAGCCCGCTAGGGGCTTGCTTGGGGAGGGCCGGCTTCGAGGCGCTTTGCCGTTGCGGCGGTGGCGCCTTTTTGATTTAGTCCGGCGGTTGTTTGGAGTAGCTTCTTCCGATGCTTTGGTTTTTGTACAATCTGTTGTTTCCGGTGGTGTTTGTCTGCATGTTGCCGAAGTTTATTTCCCGCATGCTCAAGCGCGGGGGCTACGGCCAGCATTTCGAGCAGCGGATCGGGCATTTCGGGAGCAATACCAAGGAGCGCCTGCGTGAACAACGGCGGGTCTGGGTGCATGCCGTAAGCGTGGGCGAAATTTATGTGGCTCTCCGTTTCATCAAGGCCTATCGTGCGGCCCATCCCGATGCGTTGTTTGCCCTGAGCACCACCACCTCCACCGGCCACGCCATTGCCCACAAGGAAATCGATGAACGTGATGTGTTGTTCTATTTCCCGGTCGACCTGCCGGTGATCATCCGCAAGGTGCTGCGCATTGTGAATCCCGCGCGCATCGTGCTGGTGGAGGGCGAGTTCTGGCCCAACCTGATCCGCTTGGCCGATCAGGCCGGCATTCCGATCTCGCTGGTAAATGGCCGCATGTCGAACTCCTCCTACAAAGGCTATCGCAAGCTCAAGTCGCTGACGGCCGATGTGTTGCGCCGCATCGATCCCATCTGTGTCCAGGGGCCGCAGGATGCCGAACGAATGATCGGTATCGGGGCCCCGCCTGAAAACGTCCACATGATGGGAACAGTCAAGTTCGATGTCGCCGAACGAGACCCCGAGGGCGAAGCAGCGGCGGCGGCTGTGTTGAAGGAAACCGGTGTGCCGGAAAACGCCGTCGTGCTGCTCGGCGGGTCGACCTGGCCGGGCGAGGAGGCCATCCTGTGCTCCATCTACAAGCAGCTCCGGGAAAGACACGCCAATCTGTTCCTGGTCCTTGTGCCGCGCCATGTCGAACGGGCGGACGAGGTGGTGGAGGTGTTGCATGAAAACGGACTGTCCTTTACGCGGCGGAGCCAACTGGACGCCGATCCTTCCAATGGAGGGGTGGATGTCCTGTTTGTGGATACCACCGGCGAGTTGCGGAACTTCTATTCCGTAGCCGAACTCATCTTTGTCGGCAAGAGCGTGACCCAGCACGGCGGGCAGAATCCGATCGAGCCGGCCATGTATGGCAAGGCGGTTGTCATGGGCCCCAACATGGAAAACTTTCCGGCGGTCATGGACGAATTCCTCAAGGCGGACGCGGTCAGGCAGGTAGCTTCCGCCGAGGAACTGGCTACAGTGATTGAAGGGCTGGTTGAGGATGCCGCGGCACGGGAAGCGTTGGGGGCGCGGGCGGCCCAGGTGGTCACTCGAAACCGGGGCGTGATCGAGCGGACCGTGGAACTATTGGGTAGGGAATAGGATTGTGCGCGGCCAGCGACTTGGCTAACTTGTTCCATCTTTAGCAGAACGGAAGCGATATGTCTGACACCGATATCTACAAGAAGCGCGAGCCGATGCCCTTCGGCAACCGCGCCCCGAAGCGTTCCAGCCGCCGGCGCCATTCCTCGGAACAACGCAAAGCCTTCGACGACCATTCCCGCAAGCGCCGCAGCAAGAACTCGGGGTTGCGCCGCGTGTTGCATCTCTATCGGAAGAAGGAAAACGAGAAAGTTTTTTGGTGGACCCTGCTGGGCACGATTGTGCTTGTGCTTGTCCTGCTGGCCGTGTGGCAGTTCGTTATTCGCGAGCAGATCATCCGTAAGCAGGAAAAAGAGGACGACTACCTGCAGCGTCAGGAGCGGGTGATCTACGAGGAACCCGCCGCTTCAGCTATGGAATAGCCTTTTGAGCCGCTCCAAGAAGCTCGCCGGAGCGTTTGATCCGGCCGCATAGGGCGGAGGGCTCACTTCCACCTCAATGCTCTCGGACCGCTGCCCGCTGAAATGCGCGGCTTGGTGCTGCAGCGCGATATAGCGGTATTCAATCTGACCGGCGCGATAGATATAGAATCCGATGAAAGCGAGGATCGGATTGAAGCCCAGTTCAATGTCTAGCGCCGGTATGTGCAGGCCGAAGATGCCAACCACCACGAACAGGACGCAGAAATACTTCCCGACCGCAGCGGCGATGCGCGTCGCGGCCAACCGTCCTCTCTTGATGGTAAGAAACGCCCTGAAAACCCGCCCTCCATCCATCGGGAAAACCGGCAGGATGTTGAAGAAAAACAGCATCCAGTTGATGTACGCAACGTAATCCAGCCATTCCTGTTTGAGCGCCGTTGCAATGAGGGCCAGTGCTAGGCTGACCGCCGGACCGGCCATCGCAACGAGTATTTCATCCCATGGCCGTACGGGAATGTTTGAAATCCTTGCGGCGCCGCCAAAAGGGTACAGCACGATTTCGTGGATGTAGCCGCCCTTGGCCCGGGCCACAACGGAGTGTCCGAGTTCATGCAGCGCGACGCTGCCGAATATGCTGACCGAGAGGATCAAGGCCCCGATAATGCCGAAACCCGGAATCAGGGCAACCAAACCAATGATGATCAAAAGGGAAATATGAAGCCGAATGGGAATTCCGAAAACCGAACCAATCGACAGGGCATTATTGGAAAACTTCATACTCAAATCTTTCTTGTGTCTAGAAGCAGACACGTTCGGGGCCGAGGCATTCAAAAACAAGTGGAAAGCATTGTTTTTCTCGCATCTGCGTTGACAGAAGGGGGGAAATAACCTTTCATCCGGAAATTCGGATATATGGATATGAGTGGCATTCTCGACATTTTCAAGGCATTGGCGGACGAAGGGCGGTTGCGCATTCTCCGCGCGATCGACCAGGCGGAACTATCGGTGGCCGAGCTGGTGCAGGCCCTGGACATGCCACAATCCACCGTCAGCCGCCACCTTAAGCCGATGCGCGAGGCGGGGCTGGTGGCTTCGCGGCGCGATGGAACGTCTGTCTACTACAACCGCGGACCGCTGTTCGGCGACGCCGACTTCACGCGCATGCTAACCAACCGGTTGCAGGAGATTCCGGTGGCGAACCGCGATGCCGCAGCCGTCGAGCGCGTGGTGGAGCACCGCCGCAAGAAAAGCCGGGAGTTTTTCGACGAAATTGCCGGCTGCTACGGAACGCTTACCGAACCGGGAGGCGGCTGGCAGGCGCTGGCGGCCGGCTTGGCGGCCGGCTTTGCGGGCAAGACCGTGGCTGACCTGGGTTGCGGCGAGGGCGCTTTATCGCTGCTACTGGCCCGTTTTGCGCAAAAGGTGGTCGCCTTCGACCAGTCGGAAAAAATGCTTCGGCTGGTGGATGAAAAAGCGGCCGAGGACAACCTGCGGGAACGGTTGGACTTGCGGGTGGGTAATCTGGAATCGCTGGACCTTGCCGGGGAGTCGTTCGACGCCCTGTTCCTTAGCCAATCGTTGCACCATACGTCCAACCCGGAAGAGGTGGTGCAGGCGGCGGCCAAGGGAATCAGGTCCGGCGGCCAGATGATCATACTGGACTTGGTCCGTCACGAGCATGAATGGGCCCGCGAGGAATGGGCCGACCAGTGGCTTGGTTTCGATCCACTGGAAGCGCGCGAGTGGCTCGTGCATGCAGGCCTCGAGGTGCAGGTGCTTGACGCGTTGCCCGGGGCAACGCCCGACCTGTCGGTCCTGATGGTGGTCGGCGTAAAGAAATAGGAATCTAAACAGAAGGACGCCAAGTCCGCACCGTACGCGAACTTGGTGTTGAAACAATAATACTCAGGAGCAATTCAATGGCTGCAAAAAAGAAAGCTGCAAGGAAGACCGTGAAGGATTATGTAATCGCCGATATTTCCCTGGCCGAATTCGGTCGCAAGGAAATGGAACTGGCCGAATATGAAATGCCGGGGCTGATGTCCCTGCGCGAAAAGTATGGCAAGGAAAAGCCGCTCAAGGGCGCGCGCATTACCGGTTCGCTGCACATGACCATCCAGACGGCCATGCTGATCGAAACCCTGCAGGAACTGGGCGCCAAGGTACGCTGGGCCAGCTGCAATATTTTCTCCACGCAGGACCATGCGGCCGCCGCCATTGCCAAAACCGGAACGCCGGTCTTCGCCAAGAAGGGCGAATCGCTGGAGGAATACTGGGAATACACCGACCGCATTCTCGACTGGGGCAACGGCACGGGACCGAACGTCATTCTCGACGATGGCGGCGATGCCACCATGTTTGTCCAGATGGGCTACAAGGCCGAACAGGACCCGTCCATTCTCGACAAAAAGCCGGGCAGCCCCGAGGAAGCCGTATTTCTGGCCCAGCTGAAGAAGGCGCTGAAGAAAGATCCCTCCCGCTTCTCGCGCATCGCCAAGGATATCCTCGGAGTGTCCGAAGAAACCACGACCGGTGTGCACCGCCTCTATCAGCTTGCCGCCAAGGGCGAGTTGCTCTTCCCGGCGTTCAATGTCAACGACTCTGTAACCAAGTCAAAGTTTGACAATCTATACGGGTGCCGCCATTCGCTGGTCGACAGCATCATGCGGGCGACCGATGTGATGCTCTCCGGCAAGATTGCGGTCGTGGCGGGCTATGGCGATGTGGGCAAGGGCTGCGCGCAGTCGCTCGCCGGACAGGGCGCCCGCGTGGTGATCACCGAGATCGATCCCATCTGCGCCTTGCAGGCCGCCATGGAGGGCTATGAACTCATGACCATGGACGAAGCCTGCCGGATCGGGGATGTCTTTGTGACCACCACCGGCTGTTGCGATGTCATCACCGAAAAGCACATGAGGCAAATGAAGGACATGGCGATCGTTTGCAACATTGGCCACTTCGATTCCGAGATCCAGGTTGAGAAGATGAAGAAGTACAAGTGGACCAACATCAAGCCGCAGGTCGATAAGATCACCATGCCCAAGGGACACAGCATTATCCTGCTGGCCGAAGGCCGTCTGGTCAATCTGGGTTGCGCCACCGGCCATCCGAGTTTCGTGATGAGCAACAGCTTCACCAACCAGGTGCTGGCGCAAATGGAGCTCTATTGCAATCCGGGCAAATATCCCGTAGGCGTCTACACCCTGCCGAAGATCCTCGATGAGGAAGTCGCCCGCCTGCACCTCGAAAAGATCGGCGTCAAGCTCGACCGCTTGAACCGCAAGCAGGCCAGCTATCTGGGCGTGCCGCAGGCGGGGCCGTTCAAGCCCGAGCACTACCGCTACTAAGGCGGTTACGCTTCGGCATGGAAAACAAAAGGGCGACCGATGGTCGCCCTTTTATATTTTCTATGAGCCGGATCATGCTCGCAGCTGTTTGATGACGAGGCCGTCTTCCTCCCGTGCGACGGCTTTGGCCTGGAGGTTGGTCTATTGTACCGGCCCGATCGGCAGGACGGTGCGGCCATACTGCTCGTTGAGGATTTCGGCCATGGCCAGATAGATCGCGCTACTGCCGCAGAAGATGCCTTCCCATCCGGCAAAGTGGGCCAGGGCTTCGTTGGCCGCGAAGTGTTCGGCCGCCAGCAGGAAGAAGAGCAGGGTGAGCGATCCGAAAATGACCTGCAGCGCGCGGTTGGCCTTGAGGGTTCCGATGAACATGTAGGCGGTGAAGATGCCCCACATGGCAAGGTAGCAACCCATGAACGCGCGCGGCGGCGCTTCGGCAAGCCCGAGCTTCGGCAGGATGATGAGCACAACGAGGCTGATCCAGAAGAAGCCGTAGGAGGTGAAGGCGGTCAGGCCGAAGGTGTTGCCCTTCTTGAATTCAAGGATACCGGCGACGACCTGCGCGAGACCGCCATAGCAGAGCCCCATGGCGAGAATCATGCTTCCGAGCGGAAAGAATCCCGCGTTGTGAATGTTCAGAAGAACGGTCGTCATGCCGAAGCCCATCAGTCCCAGCGGAGCCGGGTTTGCCAGTTTATTTTCCATTGTTTATCCCTTTGGTTCGATTCCCATGCGGATGGTTCATCCACTTTACATAAATGGCCACAATTAGCAGATTTGGCCGAGAAATAAAGAAACAATTAGCGCCAGTAAACTCAGGTTAGATCGTTTGAGATGGGCTCTTCTCTCCGCCGGATCAAACAACCCCTTCGCGGCCGAGTTCGCGGAAAATGCGGTCGACTTCGGTGTGCGCGGCATCGATGAACTCTTCGTAGTCGGCGGTATTCTGGCCGGTGGGGTCGGGGATGTCGCGGATTTCGTTGGTATCGCCGTGCCAGAGATATTCCATCATGCGATAGGTTTTGTCCTTGGCCTTCGGGAAGCGCTGGATCAGTTCATCCTTTTGCCACTGTTCCATGACAAGGATTACGTCGGCCCGTTTGACGAGCTTGTTGGTGAAGGGATCGGAGCGGTGGTTGTTCAGGCTGAAGCCGTTGATGCGGGCGACGTGCTTGACGACCTGGCTGGCGGATCCGCCGGTGCGGGCGCGGACACCGGCGGAGAGGATGCGCAGTTTGCGGCGCGCGTGGGGCATGTGCTGCTTGATGTATTGATCCATGTAGCCGTGCAGGTAGGCGCTACGCGTGATATTGGCCTTGCAGGCGACTACGATAGTAAATTTTTTGGTGAACAAACCCATGCAACACAAGATAGGGATTCCGCTCCAGCTTGGCAAATGCGATTAGGGGCGGTTTTTTGATCAACGATAGATGGCATATGCGGACGACTTCTGTATTCTTTCGCAAGAATCGGGGGGATGATGAAAACAGGTTTCAAGGTTTTGGGGGCCATATTTGCGCTGGGTACGGTTGTTCTGTTGCTGCTGCACGTTTTTCTGCAGCATGGGCTGACGAAGGCGATGCGTGAAGTGGTCCTGCCGCGCGTGAAGCAGGAGACGGGCATCGATGTCCGGGTGGAACGCTTGTCCATCAATGTGGCCGCAGGACACCTCTACCTCAAGGGGGTTGCGGTGCGTAACCCCGATGGTTTCCTGGTGGACGATCTGGTTTCGGTGGGGCTGGTCGACGTGGAAGTCGATGTCATGTCGCTGTTCAAGCAGAAGCCGATCCGCGTGAAGCATCTGACGGTGGAGGATTCGCTCGTGAACATCGTCCGTAACGTGGATGGTGTCCTGAATATCGATGTGGTGCAGGAAGGGCTTCCGACCAAGCCGTCCACTCCTTCCGACCCATCCGGGAACCCTGCGGTTCCGAAGCCGGGTGAGCCGGAACCCCTTCCGGAAATCCTGATTGAACAAATCAACTGCCTGGCGAAGGTCCGCTATGTCGATATGCGGTTCGATGCGGTAGACCTCATGCTTGCCCTCGCGTTGGACGGTCACGGCTTGGGCACGATACGCGACGCGGACGCCGAGTGGGGCGAACTACTCCTGAAAGGTTCGCTGGGCGGCGACAAGACCCGTTTCATTACCGATCTCCAGCTGGATCTGGCGCAGGTGGCCGATCCACAGTCCCTTTCGTTCGACTTGGCGGGGCGCATCATGGAAATCGATCCCAAGATCATGGGGAAGGTATATGACAGCCTCGGCATCCGCTCGGCGCCGTTTGGTTTCGATCCGGATCTGCATTGCCGTGACAACCGCTTTGCGCAGTCCTCCTTTGCGCTAAACCTCAAGCATATCCAGTTGGAGGATAAGCTGGCCGACAAGCTGGGAGGGATGGGGTCGATCGATTCGCTCCGGTTCCCCGTGCCGGTCGAAGGGACATTGCAGGAGCCTAGCGTCAACGTGCAGGATGCCCTGGTCAAGGCGCTGGGCGGCAACACGCGTTCGCTACTGAATGCGTTCCTCCGTGGGGCGGCGGCCAAAGAGACCGGAGCGGAAGAACCGCCGGACAGCCTCTCGGACGCCGCCGTGGAAATTCTCGGTGACAAGGTGGATGAAATCGGGAAGAATGAGGCGCTCAAGAAAGATTTAAAGGATATCGGGCGCAAGTTGTTCGGCAAATAGAGTGTGAATCCATGAATATAGTACTTTTGAGTGTGGCGGCCTACCTGTTCGGCGCCATTCCGTTCGGCCTGCTCGTGGCCAAATCGCGCGGAGTCGATATCCGCGCCCACGGCAGCGGCAACATTGGAGCAACCAACGTATTCCGCGTGATCGGAAAAGGGTGGGGTATTTTTACCTTTGTCCTCGATGCGTTGAAGGGTTTTATTCCCGCGTTTGTCTTCCCGCGTCTGGCCGGTCTGGATGCGGAATGGGGCGTCCTGTTCGGTATCGTCGCCATTCTCGGGCACAGCTTTCCGGTCTATCTGAAGTTCAAGGGTGGCAAGGGGGTGGCCACCAGCGCAGGCATGTTGCTGGGCGTGGCGCCGGCGGCGGTCGGTATCGGCTTTGCCTGCTGGGTACTGTGCTTGGTGCTGTCGCGCATTGTTTCGCTGTCGTCCATCGTGGCGGCTGTGGCCGTTGCGGTTGCTGTCTGGATCATAGACAAGGGGATGGTTGTTAATCTTGCGCTGACGGTGTTGTCGTTGTTGGTGATCTGGCTGCATCGCGCCAATATCAAGCGCCTGCTCAACGGCACGGAAAACCGGTTTGGTAAAAAGAAGGAGCCTACGGCATGAAGGTAACGGTGATCGGCGATGGAGGATGGGGCACTGCGCTGGCGATGGTGCTGAACCGCAACGGGCATGACACCACGGTATGGGGGCCGTTCGGGGAGTACATCGAGGAGGTCAAAACCAGCCGCGAAAACAAAACCTATCTGCCCGGCGTCGAAATTCCCGAGTCCATTCACTGGACCTGCGACCACGAAGCCGCAGTCCAGGGAGCTGGCCTGGTGGTGCTGGTGGTACCGTCCCGTTTCTACAAGGCCACGGTGGAAGCGTTTCAGCCCCACATTCCCGAGGGTGCGCTGGTGGTGAGCGCCACCAAGGGGCTCGACGAAAAAACCCACGAACGAATGAGCGAAGTGGCGGGCCGGATCCTGCATCACGAAGTGGCGGTGCTCTCGGGGCCGAGCCACGCCGAAGAGGTGGCGCGCGGCGTGCCGTGCGCCGTCGCTATCGCCGCGCAGAACCATGCGATTGCCGTTGAAATCCAAGAGCTGTTCACAAACGAAACCTTCCGGGTATATACCCTCGATGATGTGATCGGTGTCGAGCTGGGCGGTGCGCTCAAGAACGTAATTGCCGTGGCCGCCGGCATTAGCGACGGCATGGGCTTTGGCGATAACACAAAGGCAGCGCTCATGACGCGCGGCATTGCCGAAATCACCCGCTTGGGCACGGCTCTCGGTGCGAAGCCCGAAACCTTCATGGGCCTCAGCGGTATCGGCGATCTGATGGTAACCTGCATGAGCCGCCACAGCCGCAACCGCGGAGTCGGCGAACGATTGGGCAAGGGAGAGACTCTCGAGGATATCATGGCCAGCATGAAGATGGTGGCCGAAGGGGTATGGAACTGCCAGGCCGCGAAGGAGCTGGCCGACGACTTGGGTGTGGCTGTACCGATCACCGAGGAGGTCAATGCCGTCGTGCATGCCGGCAAGAATCCGCGTCAGGCGGTTATCGACCTGATGTCGCGCGCTCCCAAGCCGGAGCAGGAATAGCTGTACGAGTTGAACAGGGGGATGCACATGGACGAGGGAGAGCGCCAGGAGAAAAAGGCCAGCTTGATTGTATTTGGCATTGTCGAACTGCTCGGTGGGGCGTTGTGCATATTGCTCGCCCTCTTTACGCTTCTGCCGTTGATGATTTCTTCGTCTGGCGTGTCCAAGGTCCAAATCCTGCCCGGCTCGATGGTTTACGTGTTTCTTGCCGTGTGGCTGATCTGGATGGCCATTGGCACCATGCGGGCCCGTCGCTGGGCCCGGAGCCTGATGCTGGCGGCGAGCTGGTTGGGCCTGGCATGCGGGGCAATGGCGATGGGCATGATGCTGTTCATGCTGCCGAAACTGTTTGCGAATGGTCGAATGTCGCCCGAATTGGTGGTGCCCATGCTGGTGGCCATCTTGCTTATCCTGGCGCTGGTCTATCTCATGATCCCGGCCATCGGCATTGTGTTCTACAGCAACCGGAAGGTACGCACGGCGTTTGAACTGGCCGATTCCAAGCCGTCGTGGCCCGAACGTTGCCCGTTGCCGGTGCTCGTGTTGTCGATGATGCTGGTCATGGCGATTCTATCGATGGCGATGTTGTGTTTCATGAATTTTTCAATCCCGTTTTTCGGAATCATCCTGTCCGGTGGACCGGGAGCCCTTGCGTTGTTGCTCGTCATGGGGATTGCCGGTTGGATGGCCGTTGGGGTTTACAGGCTTCGAGCGGCAGCCTGGTGGTGCGCACTGTTCCTGCTGGCGATCGGACTCGCTTCCCAGCTGATAACCTTCGGACGGATCGATCTCATGGAATACTATGCGGCGCTTGGCTACTCGGACCAGATGCTACAGCAGGTTGAGAGCATGGACTGGATGAACAATGCGACCTTCGAAATCATGGCGTTGGTCTACGCGCTGCCGGCATTCATCTATCTTTTATGGTTGAAACGTTATTTCGAGCCAAACAAGGCCTAATGCAACGAACAAGGGGGACGTATGGAACAAGCGAATGTCGAAAAGAAAAAGATGGGGACCGGTTGCAAGGTGGCGGTCGGCTGTGGCAGTGGCTGCCTGGTCGTGGTGTTGCTGGCGGCGCTGGGCATTGGGGTCGGCGCGTACTACATCAAGAAAACCATCGCCAAATATGAAACCGAGCTGAAGGGCTACGGTTTTGAAAAGGTCACGCAAGGGCAGGTGATCGACGTCACCAATCCGGTGGATGAGCCCGTCCTGTTCAAGGGGCAGGTGGTCCGCATCATGGCAGATTGCAGCACCAATATTGCCGTGTTGGCGCAGGCATGTGAAATCTATGGCAAGATTGACGGAAAGGTGTATTTCCGCGGGCAGGTACTGACCGTGCAACCCAATGCCGAAATCCATGGCGGGATCGACGCCAAGGCCCAGGTGATCCAGAATCACGGCACCATCGAAGGACCGGTTTCGGGGAGCTACCAGGTGTTCGAGGATAAAACCGCCCACAATGAAGAGCCAGCGCAGGAATAGGTTTTGAATACTGGTTTTTGACAATGCAGAAGGGGCGCATTAGAGTGCGCCCCTTCAATTTACAACCGAGGAGAATTTCGATGAAAGTAAAAGCATTCAAGGCATGGCGTCCGGCAGCGGACAAGGCATCTACCGTGGCATCGGTCCCGTATGATGTGGTGGATACGAAACAGGCGGCGGCGCTAGCCGAAGGCAACCCCGACAGCTTCCTGCATGTGGTGCGCGCGGAAATCGATCTTCCGGCGGACACCAATCCCTACAGCGACGAAGTCTACGCCAAGGCCAAGGCCAACCTGCAGCGCCTGATGGATGACGGGATTCTGGTGCGCGAAACCGAACCTTCGATCTACCTCTACAGCCAGCAGATGGGCGACCACATCCAATACGGCATCGTGGCGACCTGCCATGTGGGGGACTACGAATCCGGCAAGATCAAGATTCACGAAAAGACCCGCCGGGTGAAGGAAGAGGACCGCATCCGCTACGTGGACACGCAGAATGCCAACACCGGTCCGGTCTTCCTGGCCTACCGCGACAGCGAAAAAATCAACGCCATGGTGGATGCCCTCAAGTCGACCGCTCCGCTCTACACGTTTACCGCGCCCGACGGCGTAACCCACACGGTATGGAAATTCGGCAATGCCGCCGAACTGGAATCAACCTTTGGCGAAATCCCGGCTTTCTACGTGGCCGACGGCCATCACCGTTCCGCTTCGGCTGCCAAGGTAGGCGCCATGCGCCGCGCCGCCAATCCGAGCCATACCGGTGAAGAACCCTACAACTGGTTCCTTGCCGTGATGTTCCCGGAGAGCGAACTCAAGATTCTGGCCTACAACCGTGTGATCCTGACGCTGCCCGGCACGAAGGACGAATTCCATGCGGCGCTCGCTGAAAAGTTCACGGTCGAGAACAACGGCGTCAAGGTTCCGCGCAAGGCCGGCGAAATCTGCATGTACATGGACGGACAGTGGAGCACACTGACCCCGAAGCAGCTTCCCGAAGCGACCGATCCGGTGGCCGCGCTGGATGTTAGTATTTTACAGAACGAAGTGCTGGCTCCGATCCTGAATATCGCGGATCCGCGCGAAAGCAACGACATCGATTTTATCGGCGGGATCAGAGGCACGGACGAATTGGAAAAATGGGTCAACGATGGCCGCGCCGTTTT
Organism: Pontiella sp.; assembly: GCA_050306215.1. Classification (GTDB taxonomy): domain Bacteria; phylum Verrucomicrobiota; class Kiritimatiellia; order Kiritimatiellales; family Pontiellaceae; genus Pontiella. The sequence goes on along the minus strand of JBNLGU010000037.1, from coordinate 258 downwards.
GGCGTTCTCGATGTATCCGACCTCCATGGACCAGTTGTTCGCCGTGGCCGATGCCGGCATGTTGATGCCGCCGAAGAGCACCTGGTTCGAGCCGAAGCTCCGATCAGGGCTATTTGTCCACGCATTCTGAGTCTACGCACCGAAGGGGACTAAGTAGCCGAGCGCAATTGTCGAGCGCCTTGACAGTTGCGCGAGATACTTCGGGGAGAGGGCCCCGCGCGAAGCGTGGGGAGGGGTCTTGGCAAAGACCCCTCAGAA
>JBNLGU010000036.1:0-25862 GCA_050306215.1 Pontiella sp. | reverse complement strand
TCTCAACGGCTTCGAGTACCGCGCACCCCTTGGTATTGACGTGCGAGCAGTCGCTGAACTTGCAGTGTGCGGCCAACGCCAGAATATCGTCGAAGGTTTCTTCGATGCCATCGTTCACGTCCATGTTGCCCAGCTCGCGCATGCCGGGGGTGTCGACGACCAGCGCACCGTTGTCGAGTTCAATCAGCTCGCGCCAAGTGGTGGAATGCACGCCCTTGCCATCCGATTCCCGAACCGGAAGGGTGAAGAGATAGTCCTCCTCGTCGAGCAGATGGTTGAGCAAGGTGGTCTTTCCAACGCCGGAGGATCCGATGATGCAGTAGGTCCGGCCCGGGAGAAAGAGCGCCATGACTGCTTCGAGGTTCTGGCGGTCCTCGTTGCTGAAGGCATGCACCTGCACGTTAGGTAGGCGGGCGCGAACTTCGTCGCAGCGTTCCTCCAGCTCGTCCGGATTGAGCAGGTCGGTTTTGCTCAGCAGCACAATGGGCTCGATGCCGCTTTCGTTGACCATGACCAGATAGCGCTCTAGGCGTTGCAGGTTGTAGCCGAGCCCGACGGTCTGCATGATGAAGGCCGTATCGATGTTTGCGGCAATGAGCTGGTAGCGGATGGTACGGCCGGCGGTTTTGCGCTTCAGCTCTGACTGCCGGTCCAATATCCGGACAATGCGACCAAAGTGCTCGTCGTCGAAACCCTGTATCAGGACCCAGTCGCCAACCGTGGCATAGTCGAGCTTGGATTTGGCGTGGTGGCGCAACCGGCCGGTCATTTTGGCGGAGCGGGTTTCTTCGCCGTCGCTCACTTCGCACTCGCCCTTATGGACAGCCATCACGCGCGCGACCACCAGCCCCGCATCCGCGGTTGGATCGACCTGCCCGGCAAACCATTCGTTGAATCCAAGCTCCTCTAGCGTCATACGGTTATCCTGCCATTGTGAAACGGCGGCATTATAGCGGAACGCATCGGCATATGAATCCAAATGCGAGGAAAAGCGTACGGGCGCAAACACCCCCCCCAGGCGGCGCTACAATACGCCATGCGTTTGTCGACATCCAGATGGCCAGGTAGGACTATCTCCGCGCACCCTGCCCAGAAAGCTCAACTACCACATCGCTGCCGTAGTAAATTTTTGCATTCCAATCCAAGCGTTTGAGTACTTCCTCAACGCTGTTCCCCCATTGGGAGGCGATGCCCGGGAGATGACCGACGACATGCCGGTCTGCATCCGTGCGAATGTAACCCGATGAAAGTTGCATTCCCCCGACTGGATGAACAATGACTTCTTCCTCTGCACAACCATTCTTCATAACTCTCTCCCTCCGACTCACGTATAACGCCGAACACTACATACTGCAACCGTAAAAAGGAGCGTTTTCGCAGAGGGCGTCCAAGGGGCTGGACGCCCCCTTGGAAAACGGAAAAAAACGACTCAGAACGTGTCCACCACCGAGCTGTCGAGTTCCCCGATTGCCGCAGCGTCGGGGTCGTCGCGCGGCACCGGCGACAGGGGCACGCTTAGCTGGCCGGGCGAAGAGGGTCCTACCCCAACGATGTAGGGCTGAAAGCCTTGCTTCTTGATCTCGAACACGCATTCGCCGGAAACAATGGTGGTAAAGGGGGCGGTTCCAAGCTTTTCCAAGCCGCCCAGGCGATAGACATCCGCGCCGGGCGGGTCCGTTACAATGGTCTTGTAGGGAATCGGCTCGAGTTCAACGTCGACCCGCGGCGGCGACCCGGGGGCTACGGCCACGGTTCGGTCGTAGTAGCCCTCCTTCTTCAACTCGAAAAGCTGTGATCCGTCGACCTCCACCATCACGGGTACCTGACCCAGACTGACGGTTTCGCCAGCACGGTACACATCGGCCCCCGGCGGGCCGGACAAGACCACCCGGCTGGTGGGTTCCAGCGCGATTTCGACGCGGTGCGGCGCATTCCGGCTGACGAGATCGTACTTGGATTTGTAGCCCTCCATGCGGTATTCCAGCGCGCTGCCGGCCTCCACGGTCAGGCGCACCGGCGTCACGCCGATCCGCTCGCCCGCCACACGGTCGTAGATCGCCACGGCACCCTGCGAAGAGGTGAAGAGGATATCGCGGTAGTAGGCCGACTTGAACCCAAACTTGGAACTGAGCTCGACCACATGCGCCCGGTTGGGAATCAACTCACGCTCGACCTCCTCGAAACCCTCCATTCTGAACAAGACATCCACCGGCCGCGACAGGAACAGGGCGCAGGGCGTGGTGCCCAGCACCTTACCGTCATCCATCCGCACGATCTGCGCACCCTCGGGTTGCGTGTCGACCTGCGTACGGCCCACCCACTGCAGGTTGAAATGCTGCTTCTTGGAATCAAGCGAGGTTACCTCGACGTCCTGTTCGACATAGCCGTAGCGCTTGAGCGTGAACGTGCGAACCCCCGACATCAGGGTAAACTGGTACGGCGTGGTCCCGATCTTGTCGCCGTTTTCGTAAATGTCGGCAACGGGTTCCGAAGTCAGCTCAAACGACGAGCAGCCGGTCATAAGCAACATCGCAAGCAGGGCGATTCGTTTCATGAATGCACTTCTGGAATCGTTCATACCAATACCTCCAATGCCCCTAATGAGGTCCCCCTTCAATCGTCAGGCGGTCGAAGCCCAACCGGTCCAGGAAATCCCGGTAGAACCATGACGGCGGGTCGGGCTGTTCCTGCTCATAATATGCAATGTAGGCCTTCCATGCTTCGGGATAGGCCAAAAACGGCGGGTACAACGTGGACGAACAGGACGGCAAGCGGTTTTCCAGCAGGGCCAACGATACGGTGCACTGGGCCTGGGCATAACTGGCCAGCCGTTCCGCCTCGGCCGTCTGGAAACCCTTTGCGACCAGCTTGTCGACCTGCTTTGCAAGCGAAGGGTCTTCATGGCGAGGGAACGCGTATGCACGATAGGCGGCCAGGCAATCCTTGAAATCGTTGGCCTTCAGGAACTCGATCCGCTTATTGGTCTGCTGCTTGTCGTCGCTCCAGGTTTCGCCCAGAAACACGATCTCGGTCAGGCCCGAGGAAAATCCACCCAGCCAGGCCAGCGATCCGTCGTCCAGCGCCTCCGGCAACTTGTACGACATGTGCCCGATCACGATGTAGTGCTCCTCCCCGTCCGAAGCGTCCACGGTCTTGGTCTCCACAAAAATGCGGGTGCGCGCATTGCTGTATTCCTCCGGCCGTCGGGCCGGATAGATGCGATTGTCGTAGATCGGCCACAGCGTAGCCAGCAGGCGCTTTGTCAGCGAACGGTCGGCATTCACCCGGTAGCCGGAAGCGTTCTCGGGCTCGTAAACCATCTGCTTGTCCAGGATCGATGGAATCAGGAGGGCCGTGGACTGGCCGTCCGCCTGAAAGGAGCCGGGTTCGATGCCTGGAGCCAGCTGCATGAATTGATAGAGCGAAAGGTCCTGCTGCTGCGCAAAGGTCTGGTTCTCGCCCAGTGCCACCGTGCCCCCCCCGCGGACATCCGTGGCAATCATCGCCAGCGAAGGGCTGAACAGATGGACCGCAACGTAGGGCGAGCCCGCAAAAAGCATGCGTTGAAGGGCCAATCCGTCCGACGTGGTGTTGCCGAAATCCGGAGTGGTGCATTCCACATGCAGCGATGGGCGCATAACGCCCCCGCTAAACTTGCTGCGGTTGATCTGCACGTTCACGTTCTGCGTCATGCTGAACACCATCAGGGTCAACAGAAGCAACGCCACCGCCAGGGTGCAGAGCGCCACATCGGTGAACGATTCGAATATCGTATCACCACTGCCTTCTTCGTTGGAGAACTCGTCCAGCACAACCCTACTCCCCGTCCACCGGTTCGGACTCAACATTGATCGCCACATCGGGCGAGCCCATCAGCGAGGACAGCACGGTAGCGGCCTCGTTGAGCTTATGGGCCAAATTTGCGGCTTTTGCATCCAGGCTGCGTTCAGCATGGCGACGCGACTTGTCCATGGCCAGGTCGACCGCTTCCACGAAGCTGATCAGATGCGCTTCCGATTTCTGGTGGGTCTGCTGGGCCGCCGTCTCAACGGCCCGGACCAGCGCCTGCAAACGCTCATCCGCCAGGCGGTGCGTTTCTTCCGTCGTGCGGTTGACCGCTTCGGACAGCACGGATAAGCGCTCGTTGGCTTGGTTGTGGGTGTCATCCACCACATGGCCAATCCGTTCCATCATCGTCATCAGGCGCTCTTCCGCCTTTTGGTTGGCCTCCTCGATCGTACCCGCCATTAGCTTCAAGCGTTCGTCAGCCAACCGGTTCGTTTCCTCGATCGACTGTCCAACCGCACCCACCAGGGCGTTGGCCCGGCCGCTGGCTTCCTCGTTGGAGGCAGCCAGAGAGGCCACCAGCGCATTGAGCCGCTCATCCGCCAGACGATTGGTCGACTCGATGGTTTGGTTCACGGTCTCAACCAGCGCGTTCATCCGTGTGTTAGCATCGGCGCCCGACAGCGCCACGGACTCGATGATCGCCCGCAAGCGTTCGTCGGCCAACCGATTGGTTTCGTCCACCTTCCGATCCACGGCGTCCACCAATGCGGCAGAGCGGGTGGCAGCTTCCTCGTTGGCCTTCTCCACGGCAGCGACCAAACCTCCCAGGCCGGAGGCGAGCGCGGTATGCTTGGAGTCGAGGGTTTCAATCACGGCACCGACGCTATCGCCCAGCGACCCCAGGTGCTGGTGCAATCCCTGAACACGGTCTTCGAGCTCCGTCAGGGTTTCCGAAGCTTTCTTGGCAAACTGCGGTGCAATGTGGAGTTCGCTGAAGCGCAGGGCCTCTGATACCAGCATCGCGGCCGACTTCTTCATTTCGGCATTGAGCACCTTGAGCACGACACCGCCGAGCAATGCTCCGAAAAAGGTGGTATAGAAGGCCGTGCCCAGCCCTCTCACCGTCCGGTTCAAACCGGATTTCATGGCCGCGAAGTCCGCACTGTTGCTCTGCAATACGGCATCCATGCCGGTAATGGCGTAGATCAAACCGACCACGGTTCCCAGCAGGCCAATGGTAATGAGCATGCCGGAAACCACCCCGATGTTGTCCATCTGGGCTTTCAGCCGCATGGCGTAGGCCGACACCAGGTTGCGCACGTCGATCCGGTCGCCCCGGCGCACGCGCTCCATGGCCGCATCGAACATGGCCGCCACGTCCGAGGCATTTGCATCCACGATGCGCTGATCGACGTTCATCGCGTCCAGCGATTTAAACTCACGCTGCAGATGGAAGGCCGCACGTAGCGAAAATGCCAATCCCAGCAGAAAGAAGCCCATGATGATCCAGGTAATCTTGCTCGTATCGGCCGAAAAACCCGCCACGAAATATTCCCAGGTCACGGTCAGGAAGACCCCAAGCACCAGAATGCTCCAGAAAATCCAGGTCATGATGGGTGATACTGCTCTCTTAGCCATAGCCGAATACTCCCTTCAAGTCGGTCCGTTCGTGCATCCGCTATATGTGAAAATGACGCAATGCATTTGTAATGCATGACATACTAGGATAATTGGATCGGCTTTTACACCATATTTTATCCAATAACATGCAGGGCCATTCCACGCTAAATCCCATGTGCAACGCCGGGTTTGGAACGATTTTTTCAGTATCGGCACTCGAAAGCCGGAAGCGGATAACGCATCCTTTCAGGTGGAACAAACGAACCCGGAGATCGCCATGGAAAAACTCAAATCGATGATACGTGACATTCCCGACTTCCCGAAACCGGATATCGTGTTCAAGGACATCACCCCATTGCTGGCCGATGCGGAATCCTTCCGCGAAATCATCGATGAATTCAAGTACCGCCATGCCGTGAACCATATCGACGTGGTGGTCGGCATCGAAGCGCGAGGCTTCCTCTTCGCGTCGGCCCTGGCCTACGGACTGCGGGCCGGCACCTGCATGGTGAGGAAACCGGAGAAGCTCCCCTACGATGTACATACGGCCAAGTATGAACTCGAATATGGTAGTGGATTCCTTGAAATCCACACGGACGCCTTCGAGCCCGGGCAGCGCATCATCATTATCGACGACGTGCTGGCCACCGGGGGAACCGTGGCCGCCACGGCGGAACTCATTGAAAAGCACTTTGATGTCGAGATCGTCGAAATCGACTTCCTGATGGAACTGAAATTCCTAAACGGCCGCGACAAGCTGCATTCATGGCCCACCTTCTCCCTGCTTGAATTCTGAGTGCGGCCGTTCGCAAAACAACCCGTCTTATTCCCTTGAACAATATCAGACCGCAATGGTCTTATTATGCTAACTTCAACAGAAAGGACATGAACCATGACGAGAAACAAACTGGTTCTACTTGCAGCGGCAATAACGTTGGGCGCCCATGCCGAAACGTTCAATGTCGATCCCACCCACGCCGAAATCGGGTTTACCGCCCGGCACCTGATGCTCAGCAACGTGAAGGGTACGTTCAACCGTTTCGAAGGTTCCGTAGTCTTCGATCTTGCGGAGGCCAAGCTGGTCTCGATGTCCGGCTCCATCGATGCGACCAGCATAGATACCAACAACAAGCAACGCGATGAGCACCTGAAGTCGAATGAATTCTTCGACGTCGGGACCTATTCAAAGTTGTCGTTCAAAAGCACAGCCGCGAAGAAGACCGGGGAGGATAGCTACGAGGTGACGGGCAATCTGACCGTGCTTGGCGTGGAACGAAAGGTCGTGCTTCCCGTCAAGGTGGCCGGCCCGATAGACGATCCCTGGGGCAACAAACGCATCGGCCTCAGCTGCTCCACCGAGCTGAACCGCCGCGATTTGGGCATCACCAGCTCCCCGGCAACCATGATTGGCGATACCATCAAGGTCGACATCAGCGCCGAAGCGGTTCTCAAGACCGAATCCTAATCCGGGCATAAAAAAAGTCCGGCCACTAGGCCGGACTTTTGGCAGTTCCCGAATAAAATCGGCAAGCGACTACATGTTGCCCATGTCGTCGAGCAGACCTTCGAGGGAGTCGGAAGACTCGTCAGCCGGTGCAGCCGAGCTATCATCCATACCGCCCATGTCGTCCATGCCGCCCATGTCATCATCCATGGAACCCATGTCATCGGAACCTACGATCAGGTCATCGATGTTCAGTTCGGCAGGCTTACGCTCGTTGAGGTCGAGCAGGGCCTTTCTGAGCATGTCGAAGCGACGCTTGATTTCCTGAGCTTCCATTTCGGTGGCGGAACGGGAGGTTTCAGCGGCTTCGGCACGGGCCAAGGCGCTGTCTATCTGGCGCTTGGAGGAAGCCAAGCTGGATTCCAGACGTTCAATCTTGCTGTTGGCGTCGTCGATCTGCCCCTTGAGATCCTTGTTGGAATCCTTTAATTCGGAGAGTTCAACCGAAGCTTCGCGCAACTGGTTGTTCGCGGTCCGCAACTTGGTATCCGCTTGCTCATACAAAGAATTCGCGTCCTCGATCTTACGCTGCAATGTCTCTTCGGCCTGAGCGCGTTCGGTATCCTTCTGAGCCAGCATGGCATCTACTTCGTCCTGCGGTACGCCGCAGCCGGTCAACATTCCGATAGCGCATACAGCAACAGCCATCATGGCAATATTCTTAATTTGCATTACTTCCTCCGTTGGTTGTTCAAATCACAAGTCCCAGAAATAAAGGCAGTATAGTTAGGGAATTCATAAATTCAACACCTCTCGGATAAAATAATTCCGCCCCCCTACAAACCGAATGGAGTCCGATCAGACCAGATCGCAAGCGTCCGACGGCATCCATTTAGCGGGTTGCCCCTCCCATTTTACGTTGCACCCGATGGGGTTGGTCACCGGAACATCGATGGGATTGCCCGCCAAGTGCGCGTCCAGCGCATCCACCAGTTCGTGAGTCGTCGATTCCTCCCAATTGCGAGGGTTGTCAATGGCCCGCCCCGTGTAGACCAGCTTGCGGTTCGAATCGAACACATAGAAATGAGGGGTTCGCAACGCCCCGTAGGCCAGTGCCACCTGCTGCGACTCGTCGTGAAGGTAGATCCACGGGAAGTGGTATTCCTCCATCCGTTCCACCATGTGCTTGAAGCTGTCTTCGGCATAGGTGTTCTTGCTGTTGGAGTTGATGGCCACGAAACATACGCCGCGGTGGGCAAACTGTTCAGCAATGGCACGCGTGTTTTCGTCCGAGCCAATCACGTAGGGGCAGTGGTTGCAGGTAAAGAAGACAACGAGAACGGGCTCGGTGAAATCAGCTAGGGCATAGTTTTTCCCGTCGGTGGCCGGGAGATTGAAATCCGGGGCGGATTCGCCGATTTGCAAAGTAAAAGACATGGTATACCTCCGTTTGAACGATAGCCTTTTTGAACTCTGGAACTTTCGATGGCAAACTTTTTCCCGGACAAAGCGCACCGTTTTATTCCGCTTTGCAATTTCCGGCCAAGTCGATACGCTTCCTTGTATGAAAGCCATCCTGATTGTGCTCGATTCGGTGGGCATCGGCGAAGCGCCGGATGCAAATGACTATGGCGATGCCTGCAGTGCCACCCTGCCTCATACGGCCGGGGCGGTAGGCGGGCTGGAGTTGCCGGTGCTGCAATCGCTCGGGCTCGGCAATATTCCGCCGCTGCTGCCCAACGGCCTGCCGATCGATGGTTGCCCCGCCATGGAAAAACCGCGCGCGTCCTACGGCGCCATGCGGGAGGTTTCCGAAGGGAAGGATACCATTACGGGCCACTGGGAAATCGCCGGACTCGAAATCCATCCCGGCTTCCACAACTTCCCGATGGACTACCCATCGTTTCCCGCAGAACTGATCAACACCTTCGAAAAGGAAACGGGTCGTCCCGTCATTGGAAACAAAGCCGCCAGCGGAACCGCCATCATTGAGGAACTCGGCGAGGAGCACATGCGTACCGGCGCATGGATTGCCTACACCAGCGCCGATTCGGTCATGCAGCTGGCAGCCCACAACGAGGTGATTCCACTCGACGAACTCTACCGGGGATGCGATATCGCCCGGCGGCTCTGCGACCCACTCAAGGTCGGCCGCGTCATTGCCCGCCCGTTCATCGGAGAGTCCGGAGCCTTTGTGCGCACGGAAGACCGCCGCGATTATGCCTACACGCCCGAAGAGCCCCTCATTACCGAGCTCCTGTCCGAGGCCGGCATTCCGGTCTACGGGGTCGGTAAGATCGAGGATATCGTTGCGCACCGCGGCATTACCGAAAGCATTCATTCGGGCCGTACCGAGGAATCCCAGCAAGCGATCGAGCAGTTCATGCTGAAGGAGGGCGACGGACTCATTTTCGCCAATTTTATCGACTTCGACATGCTCTACGGACACCGCCGCGACCCCGCAGGTTATGCCAAGGCGTTGCGCCAAACCGACGACTGGCTGGGACGCTTTATTCCAACCATGGCCCCCGATGATGTCTTGATCCTGACCGCCGACCACGGGAACGACCCGACCTACAAGGGAACGGACCACACGCGGGAATATGTCCCCCTGCTGGTCTACCGGCCTAACCGGCCCGGCCAAAACCTTGGGATCCGCCACGGCTTCTACGATATCGCCCAATCGATCGCCACCTTGTTCAACATTCCGCCCCTTCCCCGCGGTACATCCATTTATTAACCACCCCACTAAGATGAGTTATTCCGAAACATTCCTACGCGAAGCGATCCGGCTGTCCGACGAGAAAATGCAGGCCGGCGAAGGCGGCCCCTTCGGTGCGGTGGTCGTCAAGGACGGCCAGATCATAGGACGCGGCTGGAACCGCGTAACATCCGCCAACGACCCGACGGCCCATGCGGAAGTCGAAGCCATTCGGAACGCATGCGCCAAGCTCGGCACGTTTTCGCTGGATGGGTGCGAACTCTACGCCAGCTGCGAGCCCTGCCCCATGTGCCTCGCGGCCATCTATTGGGCCCGGCTGGATGTGTTCTACTTCGCCGGCACGCGCGCCGACGCCGCCGATGCCGGATTTGACGACGAATGGCTGTATCGGGAAATCTCTAAACCAGCCCTTGCGCGAACCCTCAAAAGCGAACAATATCTACGGGCAGAGGCGCAAAAGGTTTTCAACGCGTGGAAAAACAACCCGGTCAAAAGGCCGTATTAAGGAGGACGCCATGAAGCTTAACCGACGAAAAATGATCACAGCACTAACCGCAGGCTCGGCTGCCATGCTCTCCGGATGCGGCACCATTATTTATCCCGATCGCGCTTATCAGAAAAAACGGGGCGAACTGGATGCTTCCATCGTCATTCTCGACGGCATCGGGCTCTTCTTTTTTCTGATTCCCGGCCTAGTCGCCTTTGCGGTCGATTTCGCTACGGGAGCCATCTACTTCCCGGAAGGCCACGAACCCGGCGAACGGGAGCACACCATCTTCGACGAATACCATTCCGAGGAGGCCCGGTTGGATCAAAAGACCATCGAACGGGTGGTCGCACGCAAGACCGGCAAGGCCATCAACCTCGACCGGATGGATGTGCGCGTCACGGAACTACAGCGCCTGGATCAGTTCTGGCTGGCCTACAGCCAACTGGCCAACCCGCACATGCTTGCTTCGCGCTGATCAGCTCCGGCAACAGTAGTAGGTCTCCGAGCCCGTCTTTTCAACCACCACCAAACCGGCGGCCACCATTTGCCGGAGGTTCTTGTAAACCTCGTCCTCAGGAACGTTGAACTCGGCGGCAAGCTGCCCGCTGGTGGCGGGATGGCGCTGAATCAGCCCCAGCAATGCATCCTCGCTGATTTCCATCGAGGCAAACCCCTGCTTTTTGAACGTCGCCGTCACCGCCGCTTTTTCGCCGAAGAGCTCGGCCAGCGCCTGCAGCTTTTCTGCAGGCGGTGCTCCGATGCCCGCAACCGCCGGCGGGCGCACAACGGTGTTGATGTCGATGCGGTCGGGCTTGATCGAGCGCACAATCTCCGCCAGTTGCTGGACCTTGGATACCTGCGAATTGATTCCCTCGACGATGAACACCTCCACTGACAGTTCTCCCGAATACCGATCACGAAAGGCCTGTTCACCCTTTACTAGCAGATCGAACGTCACCCCTTGCGCCGGACGGTGAATCTGTTGGAAGCTGGCCTCGTCCCACGCACTCAACGTCACCTTCACCTTGTCGGCCAGCGCCGCTTCTTCGCGGACTTCGGGGTAATGGAGGAGCGATCCATTGGTCAGCAGTACCGACTGGATATCCGTGTTGCCCTTGACCCAGCGGAACACGTCGCCAAAATGGGTGTGCAACGTCGGCTCACCGGACCCCGCCAGTGTTATGTGGTCGGCTTGGCCATCGGTCTTTTTCCATTGTTCCAGTTCGACCAGTACATCCTGGATCGGCACGTAGTCGCCGCGTTCACTGACTTCGCAGGTGGTTTCGCCCAGTTGGCAGTAGACGCAGTTCATCGTACACGTCTTGAACGGAATCAGGTCGATGCCCAGCGAGCGCCCCAAACGGCGCGAGGGTACGGGGCCGAACAGGTAGTGATAGGTGTTTTTCATGGGAGAAGACTCCGTGTTTTCATTTTCTGGATCAAGCCAACAAAGCGAGCAGTCCATATGCCACACATCTTTCAAAGTCTGTTTAATGCGTTGTAAAGCGACAACAGGAACGGGAACGGGACAGCCTCGGCATCAAGTACAATACTTGTAGCCCACCCCATGCACGGTGCGCAGTACCGTCGGGTTTGCCGGATCGGCCTCCATCTTTTTACGCAGCTTGGAGATGTGCTGGTCCAGCGTGCGCGTCGTGCCGAAATAGCCGACCCCCCAAACATTGTCGAGTAGCTGGTTGCGCGAGAGCACTTCGTTCGGGTGGGCATGGAAAAACAGGATCAGCTCCATTTCGCGATGCGATAACGACTCGGCCTGTCCATTGAACTCTATGGTGTACTGGCGTGTGTCGATGCGGGCCCGCCCGAACTCGAATGCCTCCGGCAATCCCGGCTTCGCACCGGCAGCACTTCCGGAACGCCGCAGTACGGCCTCCACGCGGGCCAGTAGTTCATGCACACCAAACGGCTTGGTCACATAGTCGTCCGCGCCGAGCTGCAACCCCACTACCTTGTCGATCTCCTCCCCCTTGGCCGTCAGCATGATGATCGGCACCGCACTGTCGGTCTTGCGGATTTCGCGACAGACGTCGTAGCCGCTCATCTCCGGCATCATCACATCGAGCAGTACCAGGTTGAACGTTGCAGCGCCGTATCTGGCGAGAGCTTCCGCACCATCGCCCACGGCACAGATCTCGTACCCTTCGCTTTCGAAAAGATCGACCAGTCCATTGCGTATGTTGGCATCGTCTTCGGCAACCAGAATTTTCTTCATCGGCTATTCCTCCGCGGAATCGTCATTACAAAACAAGCGCCCCCGCCTTCGGCGGGACGATACTCCAGCGAGCCCCCCAGGTCCGTCAGCAGGCGCCGCGACAACCCAAGCCCGAGGCCGCTACCCTGGCTGCACGCCGTGATGGAGTCGTCGATGCGATAGAACCGATCAAAAATTTTCCGGCGATGCGCCTCGCCGATTCCCTGCCCGGCATCGGCAACCGCAATGCGGTATTGGCCAGCCTCTGCCGTCAGTTTGATATGCAGCATTTTTCCGGAGGCGGCGTACTTGACGGCATTGTCTATCAGGTTAAGCAATGCCTGCTGGACCGCATCCCGATCCGATTCGAGCTGCGCGGGGTCGCCAGGCAAATCAACCTGCAGTTCCATCCCGGCCTCGGCAATCCGGATACGCTGCGACTGCACGGCTTCGGACACCGCCTCGCACAGGTCAAAGGTGCTGATCCGGTATTGCTTGCGGTTCTGCTCCAACCGGCCAAAGTCGAGCACGTTATTGACGAGGCGCGTCAACCGTTCGCTTTCGGAGGCAATGGTGCCCAGGTAGCGACGCTGCTTCTCCGGGTCCTTCAAGCGGCCCTCCTTCAGCAACTCGGCATACATCCTGATCGTCGTCAACGGAGTCTTGAGCTCGTGCGAAACGTTGGAAACAAACGTGGTCTTCTGCAGGGCATCCGTCCGGTTGCGATGCGCTTCGCGCAACAACAAGGCCCCGGCGGAAAACAGGGCAACAAACAGGATCGCAACCAGCAAGCCGGACAAAATAAAATAGCCCCCGGCCGCCGGGTCCAGCTCTCCATCAACCGTATAGAGCACCAGCTCCCAGTGCGGCAGCACAGGACCGACCGGCACGGTCAATACCGGCGAGGCCGATTCCTCGATGGCCAGCGAACCGGTCTGCAGGATCCGTCGGCCGCTCCCGTCCCGCAGGACGACCGCCCGCTGGCCCACCAGATCCGAGGGCATGGCCGGCACCAGCTCCGCCAGCAGCGCTATCATCTCCAGCTCGACGCCGTAGCGCACTTCATCCTGCTGGACCCAGACGATCATTCCCAGGCGGTCTTCCCAGTACCAGGGAATCCAGCCCCCCTTGATCTTTGGCGCCGCAGACTGGGCCCGCCAAAGGAGCTTCTGCGAGAGCGAGCTGTATTGCTCGTTCCCGTCGTTCTCCTCCTTCCAACTGCGGACCCCATCAAACAGGGTTTTATAGCGCTTCAGGAAACCCTGCTCCTCCCGGGTCAACGGCAACGAAGCATCCGGAAGCAACAGGTCGCCCGCACCGCGCCAGATGAAGACGTTGCGCACAAGGGGCTTGGTTCGCTCCCATTCACGCAACGTATCGGGAAGCTGATCCGCCGGAATGTCCCGCAGCGCGCGCATCAGTTCATCCTGCACCACTGTTACCGCCAATGATATCTGTTCGGCACTATTGCCCAACCGCCCCCGTTCCGCTTCGCGCGCGGCGTCGCCTAGCCGCGTGCGTTCCCGCGAAAGCAGTTGCGCCGCCACGCCCGCGATAATCAACGCGGATAGCAGCAGCAACACGCCATACAGAATGATCGGTGATTTTCTGATCGGAACCTCCCTACTCGGTTTCCTGTTGGTTATAAATCATGAAATTATCAGTGCGCATCTCTTTTCGCTGACGGGCATCCATTCCTTGTTTCCCTTCGATTTCCTCCGCCTTCTTCAGCGTGTCATCGGCCTGTTGCTCCAGCTCGGGTAAGGCATTGGCCGCGGCATAATCCTTCATGAGCACGCTGTTCTTCCGCAGCACATCCGCCGCCTTGTCGTAGTCCCTGCTGTCGGCATACTCAATCGCCTGCGCCTGCGCATCGGCGTATTCGTTAAGAATGATCACCGTACCGACATCCACATTGATGTTCCGGTCAACTTCATTCCGGCTACGGCTGAAGCGCACCATCGCCTGCCCCGAGCTGGCCGCCGGCTGGTTGGCGATCATGTCCTGATAGCTGCAGTGTGCATCAGCCACCTTGCGGACCTCGCCCTCGGTGCCTTCCGGCAATTCCACTTCGATCAGGGCATATTTTTCCTGACCTCCGTAGAGCTGGTTGAGCGACAGCTCGACGTGGTTTGCGCCCAGACGGCCGTCGCGGCCAATGATCCGGACCGGACGGATGCCATCGGGGAATTCCACTTCGATCGTCACCTTGCTGGCCACCACGCTCAGCACATCGCCCAGTTCCGCACCAAAGATACGTGGGAGATCGACGCTCGACTCCACGAAATAGGTGTTGCCGTCGCTGGCCTGCGCCATGAGGGCCATCAGGTCTTCGTTGTAGTCGGTGCCGACGCCGATGGTGGTCACGGAAATGCCCTCTTTGCGAAAGGCCGTACCCAGCCGCCCGAGTTCCTCCGGAGACGACGGTCCCACGTTGGCCAGGCCATCGGATAGCAACAGGACGCGGTTGACGTAGCGACCGTTCAAGTTCTTGCGTACTTCGGATGCGCCCTGGCTGACGCCGGCGAACAATGCCGTGCTGCCCCCCGGCCCGATCGCCCGGATCCGCGCTTCGATCCATTCCGTATTGGCCGCACTCTGCGCGGGTATCACGGTGTTCACATAGTCGTCGTAGGTAACGAGCGAAAAAAGGTCTTCCGGCCCGAGCCGTCGCAACGCGGTGATGGCGGCTTCGCGTGCCTTCTCGATCTTCTGCCCCGACATGGAACCGGAACGATCCATCACGATCGTCAGGTTGACGGGCGGACGTTTGTCCACGCGCGGTGCCTTGGGCGCATCCAACGTTACCTTGACCACGGCCTTCTGGCGGCCGCCGGCCAGCACCACCGGGTTGTCCATTTCAACGCGGCAATCCACCGACGCCGAAGCCTGGGCCCATACCGCACCGGCAGCACAGGCCGCCACCAGCATCCACTGTTTAACCATTGCTCTCATAACACACCTCCATGCTAGCTGACTCCTGCCGTTGTGTCACGGGTCGTCCGTGGCTGATCAACGACAGAAAGATAGCCGGAAGCGCCGGTACCGTGGTCAAGACGCTGTAAACGTTTGTAAAAAGTTGTATCGCGTCTACGCCTAGGCCGGGATGGCCACCACGATAAACCGTTGGGGAGCGTGGCCGATGTAACGAAAGGGATAGCAGGTGAGCAGGATCAGGCAATCCTCAGATGCCTGCGCCTGAACATACCGCTTCGCATCGGCCTTGTCGCAGATCGCGATGGACTGGATCCGGTACTGACGATGGCGCCCCTCGTGCAGTTCCAGCTCGATGCGGTCCCCTTCCCCGATATCCGCCAAGCCACGGAAGTGTGTGTCGCGATGCGCCATGATCAACGTTGCATCGCCGACTGTTTCCTTCCCTGGGAAGTGGGAAAGGTTTGCTCCGTCCACCCCTTCCACGACGAGTTGCTCAATACCCGCCGAAGGAATCTCCAGCCACAGGGCGGGTTCCCCATGCAAGCCGGTTGCAGGGGCCCCCTTGCAGTTTTTCCATTCCGCCGCAGCCGTCCACTGCAGCCAAACCCGCTTTATCCGCGACCCGACGGGATGGACCGAAACCGCCAGCCCTGCAACCAGAAGAATAATCGACAGCCTATGCAGCATGGGCCGCCCTTCGTAAAACCAAGGCGCCGACCAACGCCGTCATACCGATCAGCAACTCAAGGGTTTCATGGGTGGCCGTGGCATACATCTGCCATCCCTTGGGCGCCTCAACCGGTACCTTGACGCTGACCAGATGGCCATCCTGATTCACCACTTTTTCCTCGACGGCGACGCGCGAGGTGAACTGGGTGACCAGTTGATGCTTCAGTGCCACGCGGACAATCGCCTGTTGCAGCTCGCGGCGCGGCTCTTCGCCATCGGCCTGCATCCACTGCACCATTAAATCCTTCACCTGCATCCGGCCATAGAGCGTGTCGATAGCGTCGTGCTGCGCGACCGGCTGCTGCCCAAGATCAACGACATAATCCTGCTTTGCTCCATCAAGCAGTCCGGAAACCTTGATGCGGCCCGCAAACCCGCCATCCGCATGGGCCACCAGCTGCAGAGGGCGGCCGTAGAAGATATCCGGGCACCGCTCTGGATAGGTGTGGACATCCATGCCCACCCATTCGACGGCCACATCGGTCAGTAACGGCGCATCCAGCGTCTGGAAAAAGTCCGCCATCACATCGCCTACATCTTCATGAGAACGTATGAACCGGGACTGGCCACGACCCACCTCAGCCATGCGGTGCATCAGGAATTCATTCGGCGCACTACCGATGCCAAACGTAAACAGGCGTGTGTTGCCCAGCTCCTTCGACAGGAGATTGATCAGCGAATCTTCGTTACCGACATCGCCATCGGTCAGGAACACCACCAAGGGCATGCGCCCGCTTTCCTGCGGAAGCAACGACAGTACGTGTGCCAACGCCGGTTGCATCTCGGTGCCGCCGTTGGCCGACAGCCCCTCTACGTATTCCCGCGCCGAATCGATCTTATCGGGCGTCGCGGCCCGCAAGTCTGGAGCGAAGCAGGTAAAATCGGAGGCAAAGCGGACAATCGTAAACCGGTCGTCCGGGTGAAGCATATCCATGCACTTCTTAAGCCCGCTGCGGGCCTGGGCAATGGACTCGCCGGACATGGACCCACTCGTATCGATCAGGAAAACCACATCCTTCGGCAAGGCCTGGTGCCGACGCTCCGTCCCGATAGGGGGAAATACGCTAAGCAACCCATACGCCTCATCGCCAACGGACTGCACGAACGTCACCGCCGGCATTTCGTTTTTGCGCAGTTGCACGGCGATGCTGAATTCACAGTTCGCGACGATCTCCTTTTCCTTCGGCACCACCAGAAACCGGTCATCCCCCTCATCGGTCACGCGGATGGCATGCGTACTCGACGTAACGCTATCCACCGGCAGGCCGTTGAGCTCGACCTCGATGGATAACCGGTGTCCGGAATCCAGGTTGGGATGCAGCACGGGTGGATTGAGGCGGCCCGCATCCTTCACCTGCGTGTGCGGCTGCATGTTGGGATCATACTTGAAGGGAATGTAGCGCGTGCCCACCACCATCGGAAATGTGATGTTGTAGCGATCCTTCTGGAAGCGCAACGACTCCACGTACGTAAAATAGACCTCCACCGATTCGCCCGGCATCAGGTTGGCGACCGACGTAGTGAATAGATTGGGGCGTTCCTGCTCGAGTAGCGCTGCCTTCTTTCCTTCGACCTTGGCCTGTTCGTAGACGGCCTTCGCCTCCTCCTTCTCCTTTACGGAGCTTTGGATGACGCGGTCACCGATCCGCAGCTCGAAATCCTCGATGGCCGCTTCGGACGGAAGCGGAAAGATGTATACGGCCTCTAGCGGCCGGTCGATCGGGTTCGAAAACCGCTGCACCACTTCGGTGCGGGCGATCCCCGCCGTGACATCGATATGCACGTCCGTGTGCTTCAGTGGCAGTACGACCATCGGTTCGTTGGTGGTGGCTGGCGCAAACATCACGCCAGCCATTTCGCTCTGCGCATGGGCCGTCCCGGCCATCATCGTAATCAGGAGCATCCACGTTTTCATTGAACCACTCCTTCCCGTTTTGTACCCAGCGCGTACCAGTCCACCTTGCGGGTGAGCATCATCACGGCCGTCATCAGTCCAAACAGCAATACGGAACCAGCCACCAAGGCGTGATCCTCCGATTGCAACAGGACATAGAGCACCCCGTACAGCAAGGCCAGCAATCCGCCGAACGACAGCCCACGCCGGAATCCGTGCATGACGTTACAGAGGTAGAACGTAATCAGCCCGATGGTGGCCACACTCGCCACGCCATAGGAAAGACCGAAGCCGACATGTTCGGACAAACTGAGCAGCAGCAGGAAAAAGATGGCCTGTGCCAATCCCACGAATCCGTACTGCACGGGATGGATCCTCAAATCCTCCAACATCTCGAACAGGAAGAAGGCCGAGAAAGTAATAAAGATGAACAGAAAGCCATACTTGAGTGCCCGGTCCGTGAGCGGATAGGGATTGACCGGATCGATCAGGCTGACACCCAGCCGCTGCGCCGATACCAGCTTGCCGTCGCGCACGCTTTGCTGCGCGGAACAGGCCAGCCCGTTGACATTCCACTCCGCCGCGAAGCCAACATCGGAAACCGTCCGGTCCGTCGCCAGAAAGTCGCCGATGAAGCTGGGATGCGGCCAGGCCGAATCGAGACGCACCCGGTTCTCGGAACCGATCGGCACAAAGTCCAGTCCACCCATACCGTGGAGGTTCAGGTCCATCGAAAACTCAAAACGTCCGTTCCAAAGCGACGCGATGTCCGGAAGATCAACATGGATGCCGTTGGGTGTTTGCACCAGCCCGCTGCCGGGAGCCACGATCATCGGCGTCCTCTTCCAAACGAATTCAGGCACCTTGGAAATACCGCGCGGATCACTGATGTAGAAGTGCGCGCTGGCGGACACCGGTTCGAGACGCGAATTCTTCTTTTTGGCCATGGACTCCTGCGCGGGAAAAACCACGTTGCCGGCGACGTGTCCCACACTCTGAAACACATTGGCCTTGAAGATGCCGCGGTAGCGTTCCTGCACGGCCAGTTCGCCGTCATAGGTGAATTTCTCCGGGAAGAAATACATGGTGCGATCCTCGCTCACTTCCTTGTCGTACCAGATATTCTTTTCCGAGTTATAGAGCCGCTCGGTCCAGAATTCGCGGCACACCACCGAAAACACCGGACCCACCACGAGCTGCCGGCCGGCATAGCTGCTCGAAATATCGTCTTCCACCTCGCTCAATCGACTCTTGCGTTCACGTGTTAATCCATTGATGGACGACAGTACGATCAACAACACCATCGAGACACCCCCGAGAACCAGCAACTTCAATATCAACCGCCATTGCATACCCAACCTCCTTGTTATGCAGACATGATGGCCGGGCTCTTTGAAAAGAGTTTGAACGCAATGTGAAATGGAGGTGAAAAATCATCCCTCCATGGGAATAAAGAGACTGGCGCACACGCCGCCTTCAGGCCGGTTGGACAGCCGGATGTCGCCGCCGTGCAGCTTGGCGATTTCGCGGACAAAGTTGAGACCAAGACCGGAACCCTTCTTTCCGCCGTCGGGACGGGGCAGTGAATAGAAGCGTTCGAAGATGCGGTTGAGTGCATAGTCGGGAATCCCCGAACCGTGGTCGAGCACCTCAAAGAAGACGATGCCGCTTTCATTGCGCACCACCAATTCGACGATCGACTGCTCCGGCGAAAAATCGATGGCGTTGCGCAGCAAGTTGGCCAACGCCTGCCGCAACAGGAAATATTCGCCGCACAGGGCTACATTATCCGGAATGTTTTTATGGATCTCGATCTGCCTCGCCTGCGCTACCGGCATGAGGCTGTCGATCACATCGTTCAGCAGCTCGTGCACATCGACCGCCTCCGTATGCATCAGTCCTTTGCGCTTTTCCAGCGCGGCGAGCGAAAGCATGCGTTCAACCAAGCCCTGCATCCGTTCCGACTCGGAGCGGATGTTGTCGAGGAAGCGTTTCCGCTGTTCGAGGGTCATCTCTTCGTCCAGCAACTCGGCCGCGCCGCGTATGGCTGCCAAGGGACTCTTCATCTCGTGGGTGAGCGACTGGACATACTCCTCGACATACTGTTTGCCCTCCAACGTATCGCGCATTTCCTCAAATGCGTTAGCCAGCTCGCTCATCTCGCCGCCGTGCCCGAGCTGAGGTCGCTTAACGGAACGCCCGTCGCGGATCGCCCGCGCATAATCCGTCAGCGCACGTACCGGCTGAATGATCCAAAGCGAAATGGGCACGAGCATCAACAGGATGGCCGCGAAGGCGATCACGCACGAAACGACCAATCGCTTACGGGCCTGCTGCATGAAGGGGGCAATGCTGCTCACGGGTTTGCCCACGGTCACCGCCCCGACAATCTCCCCGCCCACAACGACCGGTGCCGCGATGTAGAAATGGAAACTATCCATATCCCCCTTGATGTCGTAGGAAGCCCGCGCCCCGTATTCCCCGGTCAGAGCCAAACGGGTGTCCCGCCAATGGTATTCCGCGCCTTCATCCAGTTTGCCGCGGGAATCGTAGACGACCTTCTCGTCGTGATTCACGACGATCACCCGCATATTCATGTTGGTCTTCGTAAAGTTGTAGATGTGGGCCGACAACTCGCGGTTCCCGGCCCGTTCCAAGGCCTCGCCGAATGAAGAATCAAGCTTAATCTGGCCATCGGTTGCCTGCAAGGCCACCTGCTCGGCAAGAATCACCGAAGTGTCGACCATCGACTCCTCCATGGTGATGAAATAATGCAGCCGTACATCGTGCACGATCCAGTCGACCAGCCAGTAGAATCCAACGGAAAGCAGGATCAGCGCGGTCAGCAGCAGGCGGGTCCGCATTTTCATGCATTCACCTTCAAACAGTAGCCCCAGCCGCGGCGCGTCTGCAGGCAGTCGGCTTCCGGATCAATTTCACGCAACTTGGAGCGCAGGGTCTTGATGTGCGTATCGACCGTGCGATCCAAGCTCGCCTCCGGTTCGTCCCATGCATGATTCATGAGCTGCTCGCGCGAAAACACCTGCCCGGGATGGCGGATCATCAGCTCCAACATACGGTATTCGTAGCGGGAAAGCCCCAGCGGTCTGCCGTGGTAGTAGATATCCTTGCTCTTGGGATCCACCCGAAACAACGAAGGTGGCTCGGATGGTGGCGTATGGTTATGGTTGCCGTTGGTCCGGCGCAGAATGGCGCGGATGCGGGCGGTCAATTCACGCGGACTGAACGGCTTGGTCACATAATCGTCCGCCCCCAGCTCCAGACCAACGATCCGGTCGATCTCTTCCTCCCGCGCGGTCAAGAAGATGATCGGCACCTCAGACTTCGTGCGAATGCGACGGCAAAGATCAAATCCATTCTCATCCGGCAATCCTACATCCAGTACCACGAGATCGATAGACTGCCCCGCCAAAACCTCCCACGCTTCGCCGGCCATGCCGACGCAGATGGGTTCCATGTTTTCGGTCCCGACCGCAAAGGCAATGTTTTCCGCGATCGACGGTTCGTCCTCGACGATCAGGATCTTTTTCTTTTCGATGTGGCTCGGCTCCATGGTCGCCCGAATATATGCAAACCGACTCAGCGTTTCCAGTCGTCAATTTCGTTCGTATTATTCAAGCGGACATGTGAAGCAGTGCTTCGCATACTCGATATAGATGACCAAACGGCGAGTGGGATTGCCGTTTATTCATCTTATTTATTGTGTCATAAGGACTTATCACGCGGGGTCACCCAGTGATTCTGCTTTGATTTTTTCCACGATATCTTGAAGGCAGGCTGGTGGATCGGAAAAGCTTGCTATCAAACCGTTCCGGAAATGTTCGTACTTTAGCCCGTAATGAGAACAGAATAATCTCAGCAAATCTCGACCCTTCACGCGGGAAGTCCAAGTGCCGTCGTTCAAACAAACGCGTAATTGTTCTCTTGCGGTCTCTTTCGCTGACTCGAATTGAGGAATATCTAGTGCTAATCCCTCCGTTTTCCCTTTGAATATTGCATCTTGCGCTTTTTTTGCGATTCTCGCGATCTCGGCGTCCAAAAGCGCTTTTGTATACGGCAATAGATGTCCGTCTTCTAGCGTTAAGCGTTTTAACTCTGCTTCGATGTCTGTTGCCGCCTTAAATGGATTCTTGCTAGCCAACATTTGCGTCATAACTTTGAAAATTATGTCGGCATCAAGGAGAAAATTCTCAACGTGATAAACGGGTAGACGAAATAGTCGCCGGCCGCCGCTGGGATCATCCTCTCCGCGATCCATGTCGTGATCTATGATGCAGAAATATTGCTGAAAGCTAATTGCTGACGTGAGAAGTGAATTAACTCGCTCGGCTGTCTTTCTGATCGTAGAAGAGTTGCCAGCGGGAACAAAACTGATGTTGTGTTCTGCCGGTGGAAAGAATGCTTCATACACCTCTCTATCTGCCGAGGCAGTTTCTCCCTCAATAAAGACGATTCTCTGATTAAAACTTATCAGACCACGAGATCCCATAAGTTCTGCAAGCGTGCTATGCAAGTTGTCATCAGATGTCACACGTCGTAATTGGCTACTGCCACCAGCTGGTAGCTCTTTATGGATCGTGTAGAGAGAGTCAGAACCCGCAGCGATCATCATTTCTGGCGAGTGCGTCGTCAAGATAACCTGATTCCCCTTCGCAATACGCCTTAACTCCTGCAGATAACGACGTTCTAGGTCAGGGTGCAAATGCGCATCCGCTTCGTCAAAAAGAATAACGGCTTGATTTGGATGAAGCTGATGGAACCGAACAAAAATATTGAATATCTCTTTTTCGCCAGAACTTAGGTCATCTATATCGATTTCTCCAGCGGGCGTCGCAACCACGAATCCAAATGGTGTTCTATCAAGATAGACATCCTTGAACTTCAACGGAGCGAAGAAGCGGTTGAAGGTATCTCGAATCTCCGCAAGAGAATCAACGTGCTTCGGCACCCCTGCCGCTAGCGAGGTCTGTAACTCCTGTAAGTCAGACATTTTCAATCCAGCGAGATATTGTTTGGTCTGCTGAAACTTATTCTGCACGCCAGCTAGAGTATGTTTTGCCCTCTCGTCTGACATAAATGAGGCATCCCAGTTACTTAAGCTCTGCTTGCTGGTTTGCCTGTGTGCGGTGATATAGTCAAAGAATCCAGGAGACCCAACGGTCGCACTGTAGTAACTGAGTAGTCGACTTGCAGGTCTGGAGCGCTTGATGACGCGCGCACTCCCTCCCTGTCGAATCTCGATTTCGATGTCATCTGTTTCAGGACAATCAAGGTTGTGTAGTCGCTTTATGAACTTCCGCTCGTGATCCGAAAAAGAAACGCAAATGGAAATCGTTGCTTTTTCCGCATTAGCAGATACGGCTTTTGGATCAAATGCAAAGTTGCCATAAGAGCCCGCGTGCTCTTTTGCCGTCATCAGAGCCTCAAGCAGAGAACTTTTACCGCACCCATTGCCTCCACATATGATCATGAAATCCGGCACTTCCGCACATTCGGCCATGCGCAAGTTTCTATAGTTCTCGATCCTGAATGACAATAGTCTCATCGGCCTCTTAGAAGTTAATTTGTTAGTTTATGTATATCATTGGTATCAAAATGACAAAATATAATAACTTATGGTTCCTCTTGTTATCCCAAATCTGATTTATAACAAGTTGTGTGATGTTGGCTTCCCTCGGCTTCCTTATTTTTCTCGATTCCAGATGGTCTGCCCATTCTTGCGGACTTCGCGAATGCGGTGGAACGGGATGGCCAGAACTTCGCCGTCGATGGTGATGCTGAAGGAAAAGTGGTTGCCCTGTTCGAGGTGCAGTTCTTCCAGCGGATGAAGTTCGACGGCATCGGCGACGCGGTCGTAGATGCCGATGTCGAACGAGCCCTTTCCAAACTCATCATCCCAGCGGATGCGACTCAACAGCTCCCGTATCGTTTCCATAGAATGGATTTAAACACCAAGACACAAAGAACGCAAAGTTATGCCGAGCAAGGAATCTGGCGCCTATGCTTTGTGGTCTTCATGCCTTAGTGGTGAATACCCGTATCAGCGCAGGAAGAAGCTGCCGCCGGGCTGACGGGTTTCGCCGGCGGCGGTGACGCGGATGGCGGCGAGGTCGTTGACCGGGCACTCGTGCTGGCAGAGACCGCATCCAATGCAACGTTCCGGGTTCACCCGAGGCTGATGGAGCTCGATCGTCTTTCCCTCGAGCACCACGGTAACGGTTTCCTTGTAGATCGCCTTTGGCGAAACCGGGCAGACCTCTTCGCAGACCATGCAGTTGCGGCCGAACGACCATGGCAGGCAGCGCGAGCGGTCGACAAACGCATTACCGATCTTGACGGGCTCTCCGGTTTCCACACCATGTTTCTGTTCGATGGTCAAACGCTCGATGGCACCGGACGGGCAGACCTGCCCGCACATGACGCAGTTGTATTCGCAATAGCCCCGCTCCAGATCCATCACCGGTGTCCACATGCCGGAAACACCCGCTTCGGTGAAGGCCGGACGAAGCACCCCGGTCGGACAAGCCTTCATGCATTCACCGCATTTGATGCAACGGTCGAGAAAATGCGGCTCGGCCAACGCGCCAGGTGGACGGATACGGTTCGGATAGCCATCGACCGCCTGCGACTTCAACGCAATCACGGAGGCACCACCGGCCACGGCCGTGCCGAAGAATGCGCGACGCGATACGCCGACTTCGCGGTTGAGCTCCTCTTCCTTCGGCATCCATTGCCAGGCCAGTGCCTTCTCGGGGCAATCCTCGATGCAGTTCCAGCACATGAAGCATTCGGCCATGCGGGTCTTTTGATCGGGACTGCATGCGCCGATGCAGTCGCGGTTGCATAGTCCGCAATCGGTGCATTTATGCAGATCGCGAACAACACCGCCGGGGATGAATTTGGACGCGATCCCGAGCAACGCCCCCAACGGGCAGATGTAGCGACACCAGAAGCGAGGCTTCCACGCGTTCAGCAGGAAGAGCACGGTGAAGATCGCGATCAGCATCCAGCCGAGCCGCATGCCCGGCGAGACCAGCGCCTGGCAGGTACGGGTCAGCAAAGCGATTGGATCGAACAGACCAACCTGCATGAAACCGAAGGCGCTAGAGAGGAGCAGCACAATAAGAATCAGATATTTGTAGATCTGTGCCGGACTGTGGAAATTCTGCCGGATACGGTCCTTCACCTTCTTCGGACGCAGCCAGCGCGATGCAAGATGGAACAAGGTACCGAGCGGGCAGATCCATCCACAGAAGAAGCGTCCAAGAAACGGCGTCAACACCAGAATCAGCAAACCGATTCCCATGGTGTAGGCGATGTTATGGGCAGACAGCAGTGTGCCGACCGCATTGAGCGCCGAGCTGTCGAGGAACAGTGTAACCGGATATCCCTTCAGCCAGCCCTGTGCCGTCAGTGCAAAGGCGACGACGAACAGGCCGAGGAAGAATCCCTGATAGTACCGACGAAGCTTTCTCATGAGGTCGCCTGCACCTTCTTGAACAGCTTCAGGTTTTCCTGACTCAACACGCCGAGTCCCAGCTTGGCGGCCATGGCCAGATAGGGAACATCGTTCGGATCAAGCCCCAGCAACTGCACACCAAAACAGTCGATCGCCACCTGGTCGGTGCCAGCCACAATCACATTGCCGGGTTTCACGTCGGACGGACTTCCGCCGGTCGGACCATTCGACACCAGCAGGCGCGAGCCATCGAGTACCACGAGCGTCGGTGTGATGAACTGTCCCAGGTCTGCAATCACCTCGTTGATCGCCTGATGCAACCGGTTGCGCGGTCCGCCGAGCAGTCCATACCAGTTTTTCATCGTCAGCGTGGCCTTGCTGAGGTTGTGCGACTTGACGGTTGGAATACCGATCAGCTTGTCGGCCCAGTCGAGCGGACGATAAAGCGCTTCCCAATCGGGTATGCGCAACGACCCCACCTGCACCTGTCCAAACAACGAAGCCGATGGAAGCCAGACTTCGCCGCCGGCCGAACCCACCGCATC
>JBNLGU010000035.1:0-26246 GCA_050306215.1 Pontiella sp. | reverse complement strand
CTCCTTCCAGGTTCCTGGTGTGCCGCGCAGCACCAGTTCCTGCTCCACCTCGGAGCGGCAGACATGGGTCGACATGTCGATCAGCTCCTGCAACAGGTCCTGTCGGCCGATTTCGACCAACAGGTTGAGTGCCTTGAATACCAGCAGGTCGCCGAACAGGATGGCGCCGTTGGTCCCGTATTTCTTCCAGAAAGTCGGTGCTCCCCGGCGCAATATGCCGCCGTCGATTACATCGTCGTGTAAAAGGCTGGCTCCATGAATGATGTCCACCGCCGCCCCCGCATTGATCAAGGTCTTTTCATCCACCCCGTTGGGTGTTCCCACGGAAAGGACCAAGCGCGAGCGGAGCATTTTTCCACTGCCGAGCAAGCTCTTGTTGCTGGGGAGCAATTTGGAGAGGTTGGTGGTTTTGAGGCAATCGCGCATCGTCGATTGTACTTC
Source organism: Pontiella sp. (assembly GCA_050306215.1). GTDB lineage: Bacteria > Verrucomicrobiota > Kiritimatiellia > Kiritimatiellales > Pontiellaceae > Pontiella. The sequence continues at coordinate 25,805 of JBNLGU010000035.1, read as the reverse complement.
CTTCAATTGATCGTCAAGCCGTGTTTTTTCCATTTGCATCCGGCATATAATGCAAACCCACTTCGGCTTGTCAATCGTACGCACAGTATTGATGAGTCTCGCGGTCCTGATTGCCTTGCTAGGAGCTCGACTCGCTGCCGCAGGAACAGTCCTTCATCCCTTTGTTTAAATGTTTCCGTTGAGGGTTGCATTTGGTTCCGGCGTCGCTAATCAATAGACGCCCCATGGACGACAAGGAAACAAACCACGACTGGAAATGGCAAATTGCGAACCGGGTCGCGACCCGCGAGCAACTGCAGGAATACATTCACCTGGACGACGACGAACGGGCGGCTTTCGAGGGCGAGATTCCACTCTCGTTTGCGGTCACCCCGCATTATGCGCGATTGCTGGGCCATCCGGCCCTGCGCCGCACCGTGATACCCACCGGCATGGAGAAAAAAAAGGGGACCGGCGAGCTGGATGATCCATTGGGAGAGGAAGACCACCGCGCTGCGCCGCATCTCATCCATACCTATCCGGACAAGGTGTTGTTTCTAGCCACGACTTTTTGTTCTACCTATTGCCGCTACTGTACCCGTTCGCGAATCGTGGGCAAAGCGCCGGCCGATTTCGGTGCGATGGAGCAAAGCTTCGCCTATATCGAACAGCATCCCGAAATACGGGACGTACTGATTTCCGGGGGTGATCCGCTCACCATGACCGACAACGTGCTCGACGAGTTGCTTGGCAGGCTCCGCTCCATACCGCACGTGCGCATGGTGCGCATCGGCTCCAAGGTGCCCGTGGTGCTGCCCATGCGAATCACGGACAATCTGTGCAGCATACTTAGGAAGCATCGCGTTTGGCTGAGCCTGCATTTTATCCATGCGGCGGAGCTGTCGATGGAAACCAAAGATGCCTGCCGAAAGCTTTCCGACCACGGTATTGGCATGGTCAGCCAGACCGTGCTTCTCAAAGGAATCAACGACGATACGCAAACCCTGGTCGATTTGTTCTACGGCTTGCTCGAAATCAACGTGAAGCCATACTATCTGCTGCAATGCGACCCGGTGAGAGGGTCGGCCCATTTCCGAACGTCGGTGGAAAGGGGGATCGAGTTGATCCGTTCACTGCATGGCAACATTTCCGGATTGGCGGTGCCGCAGTATGTGATCGATGCCCCCGGCGGAGGAGGAAAGGTTCCGCTACTCGGGACCGAGCAAGTCCGCCGCGACGGTGACGATATCGTCATCACCAACTACGAGGGCCGCGAATACCGTTATCCAGACCCCGTTTAACCGCCGACGCCGGCAGTTGCGAAAAGCGACGGTTTGCCCTCGCTATCATACCGTACCGGTACTATTTTCGTGCGGTTTAGCGGAAGGAATGTTTGATGCCTGATTTTTCAAACCGTCTCATTAACGAAAAAAGTCCGTATCTCCAGCAGCACGCGCACAATCCGGTCGATTGGTATCCATGGGGCGAGGACGCCTTTGAGCTGGCAGCACGCGAAGACAAACCCATTTTTCTCTCCATCGGCTACGCTACGTGCCACTGGTGCCATGTGATGGAGCGCGAATCGTTCGAAAACGAAGTCATCGCGAAACAGATGAACGAAGCGTTTGTCTGCATCAAGGTCGACCGCGAAGAGCGGCCGGATATCGACAATATCTATATGACCGTCTGTCAGATGATGACCGGGCAGGGGGGCTGGCCGCTCACCATTCTCATGACCGCCGAAAAGAAACCTTTCCACGCCGCAACCTATATTCCCCCCGATTCCCGCTACGGCCGGATTGGCATGAAGCAGTTGGTTCCACGCATCACCGATGCCTGGAAAAACCGGCGCAACGAAATCCTGGCTTCGTCGGGTCGGATCACCGAAGTTCTGGCCTCGCAAAACACGCACGATTCCGGGGCCAAGCTTAGCGGCAAGGTGCTCGACGAGGGTTATCGGGCCATGATGGAGCAGTATGATTCGCGAAAGGGTGGTTTCGGACAACGACCCAAGTTCCCGATGGCCCATCGCTTGTTGTTTCTGCTTCGCCAGGGCCAACCCGAAGGCATCATGGCGGCAGAGCAAACCCTGGAGGCCATGCGCAAGGGCGGCCTCTTCGACCAGGTTGGTTTCGGGTTCCATCGCTATTCGACCGACGATGATTGGTTGGTGCCGCATTTTGAAAAGATGCTCTACGACCAGGCTATGCTCGCACTCGCCTACAGCGAAGCGTACGGGTTGACACGTAAACCGATCTATCGACAGGTGGCCGAGGAAATCCTGACGTACGTGTTGCGCGATATGACTTCTCCAGAGGGTGGTTTCTACTCGGCCGAAGATGCCGATGCCGAAGGCGAAGAAGGTCTTTTCTACATTTGGGACGCCAGAGAGATGGAATCCATTCTGGGGAAGGAACAGCACCGGTTTGCAGCCAAGCACTGGAATATTTCCGAGGAAGGTAATTTCCGCGACGAAGCTACGGGACGGATCACCGGCAAGAACATTCCTCATCTGACCGACTGGCCATCACCCGAAGACATGGAGCGGCTGGAATCCGTCCGGCAGTCACTCTTCGCGGTCAGGGAAGAACGGGTCCATCCATTGAAGGATAAGAAGATCCTGGCCGACTGGAACGGCTTGATGATCGGCGCCTTGGCCAAGGCCGGTCGGATCTTGGGGGAGCAACGGTACGTCGATACCGCAGCACAAGGGGTTCGATTTGTTGAAAGGTACCTGCGGCAGGAAAACGGCGAGTTGTTCCACCGCTATTGCGATGGGGAAGCTGCAGTGCCGGGGCAGCTGGATGACTACGCGTTTATGATTTTCGGCTTGTTGGAACTCTACGAGGCGACGCTGGATGAGCGATATCTCTCTGCGGCCAGCGGCTTCAACGATATCCTGAATGTTTCGTTCCGGGATACCGTCGGCGGCGGCTATTTCATGACATCCAGCTCGGCCGAAGCGCTGATTGTTCGTCCAAAGAGCATGTATGACGGCGCCATCCCCTCGGGGAATTCCATGCAGATGTACAACCTGCTGCGTATGGCACGGCTGACGGGACGCTTCGAACTCGAGCAGGAGGCCGGCGATACCGGAAGGGCGTTTGGCGGAGAAATCCAGAGCGCTCCGTCCGCCTTTGCCCAAGCGCTTGTCGCCTTTCAGTTTGGTGCGGGGAAAACCCAGGAAGTGGTGGTTGTGGGCGACCGGAACAAACCCGACTGCAGAACCATGCTGGATTATATCGTCAACCTGTACAATCCCCTGATGACCGTGCTCTTCAAGGATGTGAACGACAGTGCCGAGGTAGAACGCATTGCTCCATTTACAAAGGAGATGGGTATGGTGGAAGGGCAAAGCACAGTCTACATCTGCCGCAATTTCACCTGCGATCAACCGATCAACTCACTGGCGGATCTAAAGGTTCGGCTGGCTCGTTAGCTTTCGGTTTTATCTTCGTAGGTCATCAGGAAGTTGAAGGCCAGATCATCTTCGGACAGGCCTTCATACATAACGCTGACCACCTGATCCTCCGGATCGAGCAACTGGGCAGCGGTCACAAAGAGTTCCATGCCGATCTTGTTGTTGTTGATGTTGCCCATCAGAACCCCGATCAGTAGCACTACGGAGGCAAGCGACGCCAGCGCGGGCTTGTACCCAAAGATGGAAGCATGTTTCTTCTTTTCCGGGGCATTCACCCGGGCGGCACGCAGCACATTTTGCATGGATTTGGCGGATGGTTCAGAAGCAAGATTTGCAACTTGGTTGGATGCGGCCAGCAATTGAGCAAAACGGTGGCATGAAACACAGGTGTCCACATGTATTTCAAGAGCCTCGAAGTACCTATCGGAAAGCTCTCCGGAATCCTTTAGTAGTATCTGTTTTTCAGCTTCGTTGCATTTCATGACAGGGCCTCCAGCAACTCCTCGTATTCTTCTTTTAGTATAGAACGTAGTTTGGTCAAAGCATATTGCATGCGAGCTAGGCATGTATTGATCGAACATTTTTGTATTTTGGCGATCTCCTTGAAGGAGACGTTGCCGTACATCCTGAGCATAAACACCTCTTTTTGCTCGGCGGACAGTGTTTCGACCGCCTCGGAAATCTGTTGTCCGAGCGTGTTTCCACCGACCTCCTCAGCGGGGGATATGCCCGGCGCCGCCAGATGATCCTCCAACGTGCATTCGCCATCGGACCCCACCATGCTGCTCTGCATGGATACATTTCGACGGTTTCGCCGGGCCCGGTCGATAACGAGGTTGTGGGATATCCGGAACAGCCAGTTCAGGAAATTCTTATGCTTGAACTTATGGATGTTCTTCAGGGCACGAAACCAGGTTTCCTGGAAGATTTCCTCCGCATCCTCGCGGCCTTCGGTCATTTTCAGGATAAATGAATAAAGCGGGCGCTTGTACTTTTCCACCAGCGGTTCCAGCGCATTGGCGTCGCCGCCAAGGTAGCTGTTTATACAATCAATGTCCGTTTTATCCATGAGTGTCCGTGTTGCGTACTGCGTATTGGTCCAGTTAGATGCATTTTCGGTGCGAAATACTCAGCCTGTAAAATGCTTTTTCCACGCATCAACACTGCATGAAGAACGAGGGTTATCCGAATCTATTGCACGAATTCAGTCCAGATCCTGCCGGAAATCGGGTCGTTTTCCAGCTTGACCGACATGCCCCTGTTATCTTCGAGCTCCAGGATAAACCAGTCGCACTGGCCGTTGGCGTAGAACCGGACATAGTCGATGTTTTCATAGATCTCGTCCTCGGTGTCCTTGGTAAAGTTCTGGACCTCCAAGCCTTCCGGCAAAAGCTTGTGAACCTCTTTTTCAAGATTCGGCCCGTTCCCGGTTGCGCCGTCGTCATCAATGTAGTCGAGGCTTTTCGCGACGTCCATGTCCAGCTCGCCGTCGGCACCATCGGTCGATGTGACGCGTTCGGAGCCAATCGACACCTCCATGGTGGTGGTATCGATCATCAGCGTTAGGGTTTCCTCGCGCAGGATCGACATGCTGCGGGCATAGCGGCTCATGCGTTCAATGGTTCGTGCGGCCGTCCGCAGCCGGGTGCCGCGATAGGACCCGGCTAAATAAGGGACGGAAATGCCGGTCACGATCAGGATAACGACCAGAACCAGCACAACCTCGATGAGCGTGAAGCCCCTGCGGGACGGCTTGGCGTTGCTGCGGTGGCCTGCGGAAGGAACTCCCCTCAAAGAAGATCGGAACCTCATTAAACCGGGAATTCCTGCTGTCATCATGGTTAGCAACCGGATGTTATCGCCTATTCCCAGTTATTGATCTCTTCGGACCGACCGGATACGGACAGATCGAATGAGTGGGTGTTGTGGGAGCCCGGAGCCTGATAGGCGAAGGGATTGCCCCAAGGATCCTTTGGAATGGATTTCTTTTCCATGTAGGGTCCGCCTTTCGACTCGTCGAGCAGGGCTTCCAGGCTCGACGGATACTCGCCGTTCATCATTTCATACTCGCTGATCGCGAGGCTGAGTGCGTTGATGTTTGAAGAGGCTTGGCCGATCTTGGCCTTTTCCGTCTTCCCCCCGATGCGCGGAATCGCAATCCCGGCCAGGATTCCGATGATGACCACCACGAGAATAACTTCGATCAGGGTGAAACCGGACTTTTTGCCCCTGCATGCCGTCTTCTTATCGAGTTTCATAATGCTCTCCTTCCATTTGGTTTAAACATGAAGTGAATCCGTCAGCGTCAGGATAGGCAGCAATAGACAAATGGCTATGCTTCCGACCACGGCGGCGACAAGAACGATCAACAACGGTTCCAGAATGGTTGTGAAGGTGCGAACCATCCGGTCAAGCTCCGTGTCGTAGCGCCGGGCAATGTGCTTGAGCGCACCCGCCATGTCGCCCGTTTCCTCGCCTACAGCCAGCATGTCGATCAAGAGGCCGGGGAAGACTTTGCCCTGCGAGAGCGGTTTCGAGATGCTGGAGCCGTCGGTTACCCGTTCGCGGGCTTTCCCGACCTCTTCCGAGATTATGACGTTCTGGATGGTTTTTTGCACGATCCCCATGGCCGGCAAAACGGAGACCCCGTTTTGCAGCAAAGTGCCGAACGTGCGTGCAAAATGGGCGAAGGCGTTCACCGAAATGAGTTTGCCCATGATCGGTATGCGCAATTGAAGCCGATGCCAGATCAACTGACCCGGTCCTTGCTGGGTCCAGCGCTTAAGAAACACGACAAGTGCAACAATTAGGCCGGCAAGAATAAGTCCATAGTGCGTCATGAAGCTGCTGATATGCATGAGCACCAATGTGGGGCGGGGCAGGGTGGCGCCCATTTCGTCAAAGGTCGCGACAAACTTCGGTACGATGCCCACCATGAGGCCGACCACGGCGATACCGCCGACAGTCAAGACGATGATCGGGTAGACCAACGCGCCGATGACCTTTCCGCGGGCTTCGTGCACCCGTTCGTAGTGCACGCATATGTTTTCCAGCGCATCGGACAGGTGGCCGCTGGCCTCGCCCGCCCGGACCAGGTTGATGTAAAGCGAAGTAAAGGTTTCGGGGAATAGCTCAAGGGCATCGGAAAGCGAGGTGCCTTGCACGATTTCATCGCGCAGGGTGGCCGTGATCTGGCCTACCGCACTCGTGTCTTTTCGCTGCGACAAGGTATGCAAGGCGCGGCCAATCGTCATGCCCGAGGCTACGAGGTCGGATAGCTCGCGCGAGAACAGCAACAGATCCTGCAACTTCATCTTGGCTTTGCGCTGGAAGCCAAGCTCAAATTTAAGTCGCTTGCCCTTGCCACCATCCTGCGTGACCGTCTTGGTGGTTTCCGTGATGGAAATCGGGATTTGGCCAAGGGCCTCTATGTGCCGGGCCGCGGTTGCGCGGTCGCTTGCCTCGATCACGCTCTCCACGCGATTGCCCTGTTTTGTCCGTCCTATGTATTTGAAGTGAGCCATACCAACCTGTGTTAAACGATAACGCCGCCCAAATATTTCCGATGTTCATAAAGAATAATGAAATGGCATCGGAATGAAAGCATGGAAGATGATTTTGGAGGGGGGAACTTCCTATTCCGCTTTCCTTCCGTGTGTATAACTGAAAGCGGTATCAACGTGTCGCTCTCCGAAAAACCATTAGGCCCGAGGATGGAACTGCTGATGGACGCTTTTTAGGCGGTCGCCGTCAACGTGGGTGTAGATCTGGGTGGTGGCGATGTCGGCGTGGCCGAGCATTTCCTGGATGACGCGCAATGGGGCGCCGTTTTGCAACAGGTGGCTGGCGAATGAATGGCGCAGGGTATGCGGCGTCACATTCTTCATGATGCCGGCGTCCTTGGTGTACTTCTTGATGATCTGCCAGAGTCTTTGGCGGCACAACGGGGCTTCTCGCTTCGACACGAATACGTTCTGCACGCGCGGGTTTTCGCACAACATGGGGCGGACTTCGCCGAGATAGCATTCCAGGATATTGGCCGAACCTTCGGCCACCGGGATCACCCGTTCCTTGCGACCTTTTCCGATCACCCGTATATAGCCGTCCGCGATATGCAGGTCGGAGAGCTGCAGGTTGGCCAGCTCGGACACGCGAAGGCCGGCGGCATAGAAGATCTCAAGGATGGCGCGATCACGCACGCCCAGCGGTTTGCGCATATCGGGCGCCCGCAGCAGGCGATCGACCTCCGTTTCCGATAGCGTGTCCGGCAGGATTTTCCACAGCCGGGGCGAATCCATGGTGTCGGTGACATTCCTGTCGAGCATGCCCTCCTGTTGCAGGAAGCGGAAAAACACCTTGATGGAAACCAGGTGTCTAGAGATGGAATTGGTCGACATCCCTTTCGATTTCATGACCATCAGGTGGTCGAGCACCTGCTTGCGGCTGACTTGGTTCAGCGAGGAGACGCCTTTCTGGTCGAGCCAGTTGAGAAACTGCCCGATATCGTCCGCATACGCCTTGCGCGTATTGATGCTCAACCCGCGTTCCAGCGAGATGTGATCCAGGAAGCTTTCCAAAAATGCGTTCATTGTTTCTCACCACAGAGGTTCACGGAGGATCGATTTCTGTGTCCCTCCGTGTCCTCTGGTGAAGCGGGTGGTGTTAACTAACACTCAAGTTCTGTGCCGGTCAGCAGCTTGTATGCCTCGAGATATTTCTCGCGGGTCTTCATGACGACTTCCTCGGGAAGTTCCGGCGCAGGCGGGGTCTTGTCCCAATCGAGCGTTTCGAGGTAGTCGCGGACATACTGCTTGTCGAACGAGAAGGGCGAGGCGCCAGGCTTGTAGCTGTCCGCCGGCCAGAAGCGAGAGCTGTCGGGAGTCAGCACTTCGTCGATTAGGATCAGTTCATCGCCAACCATGCCGAATTCAAACTTAGTATCGGCCATGATAATGCCCTTGGTGAGCGCATAATCGGCCGCCGTCTTATAGAGCTTGAGGCTGACGTCGATCAGCTTTTGCCCAAGTTCCTCGCCGACAATCTCCTTCATCTGGTCGATGGAAATGTTTTCGTCGTGGCCTTCGTCGGCCTTGGTGGAGGGGGTGAAGATGGGTTCGTCTAGCTTGCCGGCCATTTCGTAGCCCGCGCGCAGGGGCATGCCGCCGATGGTGCCCGACTTCTGGTATTCCTTCCAGCCGGAGCCGATCAGGTAGCCGCGCACGATGCATTCAACCGGCAGCAGTTCCGCCTTTTTTACCAGCATGGAACGGCCCTTGAGCAGTTCGGCATGTTCCTTCAATTCAGCCGGAAAATCATTTACATCGGTCGAAATCATGTGGTTCTTGACGATGTCGCCGGTGCGGTCGAACCAGAATTTCGAGATCATATTCAAGACCTTGCCCTTGTCGGGAATTCCATTGGGCATTACGCAGTCAAAGGCGGATATGCGGTCCGAAGCAACAAAGAGGTATTGGTCGCCAAGGTCGTACACCTCGCGGACCTTGCCCGATTTAAACTTTTCAATACCGGGTAGTTCGATTTGAGTGGCAGCGTTCATTTTTTCTCCTATGCGGGTTTAAAGTTCCTGAATGCGGCGCAGTTTACGTATGCAGTCCACACTGCGCAACTCCAAATGAGAACGCCCCGGAAACCTCCGGGGCGTTTTCAGTGGCCTGAGGTGTATCACCCAGGATGACGGCCGTCGTTCTGGATGATACACTTGCGGAACTACGCCAGCAGGGCCTTGGCCTTTTCGTAGATGTTTTCGGCGGTGAAGCCGAATTTTTCCTGCAGGACTTTGAACGGACCGGACGCGCCGAAGTCGTCCTTGGAAACCTTTACACCGCAGCGGCCGACGTAGCGTTCCCATCCGAAGCTGGTGCCGGCTTCCACCGAGATGCGCTTGGTGCAGGCATTGGGAATCACGGATTCCTGATAGGCTTCGTCCTGCTTCTCGAACAGCTCCCAGGAGGGCATGCTGACGACGCGGACATTCTTGCCTTCTTCGCCGAGCTTCTGGGCGGCGGCAAGCGTCATTTCGACTTCCGAGCCGGTGGCGAGCATCAACAGTTCCGGTTCGCCGTCGCCGCTCTGCCAGAGCGTGTAGGCGCCCTTCTTGACGTTATCGGCGGACGGATAGGCCGAGCGGTCGATGGTCGGCAGGTTCTGGCGGGTCAGGGCCAGGACGGTCGGGCCGGACTTGTTTTCCAGCGCGGCCACCCAGGCGGCGGCGACTTCGGTGGCATCGGCCGGGCGAATGACGGTCATGTTATGGATCATGCGCAGGCTGGCAATGGTTTCGATCGGCTGGTGGGTCGGGCCGTCTTCACCAACGCAGAAACTGTCATGCGTGAAGACATAGATGACCGGAATGCCCATCAGTGCCGCAAGGCGGGCTGCCGGGCGGACATAGTCGGCGAAGACCAGGAAGGTACCGCCAAAGATACGGAAACCGCCGTGCAGCTGCACGCCGTTCATGATGGCCGCCATGCCCAGTTCGCGTACGCCGAAATGGAAGTTGCGGCCATCAAAGGCATCCTTGCCGATGTCGCCGAGGCCGGCCATGTAGGTGTTGTTGGACGGGGCGAGGTCGGCCGAGCCGCCGACGAGGTAGGGGATTTCCTTGGCGAGGGCATTGATCACCTTGCCGGAGGAGGAGCGGGTGGCCATCGAGGAACCGGCTTCGAACAGATCGAGCTTGCCTGCGAGGTTCGGCAGCTCGCCCTTCTGGGCCTGATCCCATGCCAGAGCCTGCTCAGGATTGGCCTGGGAAAACTTGGCGAATTCGGCATTCCACAGGGCTTCAACCTGCTTCATTTCCTCTACGCGGGCGGCGAACACATCGCGCACTTCCTGCGGGACAAAGAATTTTTCTTCGGAGATGCCGAGGTTTTTCTTGGTGAGGACGACTTCCTCTTCGCCCAGCGGTGCGCCATGGACGTCGTGGGAACCCTGTTTGTTCGGGGAACCGAAGCCGATCTTGGTGTTGCAGATGATAACCGAAGGCTTGTCGGTTTCAGCCTGGGCAGCCTCGATAGCCTGACCGATTTCAGCATGGTTGTGGCCGTCGATTTCCTGCACCTGCCAGCCGTAGGCTTCCATGCGCTTGCGCACATCATCGCTATAGGTGATGTGGGTGTCGCCTTCGATGGAGATAAAGTTCTGGTCGTAGAAGACAATCAGTTTGCCGAGGCCGTGGTTGCCGGCCAGCGAGAAGACTTCATGCGATACGCCTTCTTCGAACTCGCCTTCGGAAGCAATGACGTAGGTGTAGTGGTCGACGATCTTGTGGTCGGCGCTGTTGTAGCGTTCGGCGAGCATGCGCTCGGCAATGGTCATGCCGACGGCGTTGGAGCAGCCCTGGCCCAACGGCCCGGTGGTGGTTTCAACACCAATGGTGTGGCCGAATTCCGGGTGGCCGGCGGTCTTGGAGCCCCATTGGCGGAACTGCTTCAGTTCATCCAGCGGAAGGTCGTAGCCCGCAAGGTGCAACAAGCTGTAGATCAGCATCGATCCGTGACCGGCCGACAAGACAAAACGGTCGCGGTCGGGCCAGGCGGGATTTTCGGGATTGTGCTTGAGATATTGCGTCCAGAGCACGGCTGCGACATCCGCCATGCCCATCGGCATGCCGGGGTGGCCAGAGTTGGCGGCTTGCACGCCGTCCATGGACAGACCGCGTATTGTGTTGGCTACGAGGTTCAAATTCATGCGTTTTTCTCCATTTATTTGGGTGGTTTGGTTCGTAAAATGAACGGACTAAGATAGTTCTCCATACCGGCAATACAAGCCATTTTCTTGTGAAATGGTTCGATTTTGAACAATCCGTAGTTGGCCATGGAGGAATGCATCCGTATAGTATACCGATTAATCTTTTGGAGAGTTTTGTGATCGACCTGCACGTACATTCCGTTTTTTCGGACGGCACCAATACCCCGGCCGAGCTGATTGCCATGGCCGAAGAACGGGGATTGACCGCCATGGCCCTGACCGACCACGATACCGTGGGAGGGATCAAGTCCCTGCTCGCCGCCGCGCGGGGCTCGTCGGTCGAAGCCGTTCCCGGCATCGAACTGAGCGCCGAATGCGAGCGGGGAACCATGCATATCCTCGGTTATTTCATCGACCCGAACTGTGGGGAATTGCTTGAAAAGATCGATAAGGTGCGGGCGGGCCGCGAAGATCGAAACATGGAAATCCTGAAGAAGCTCAACAAGCTGGGCTACGTGCTCCTGTGGTCCGATGTGGAAAAGCAGGCCGGTTGCGACGTGATCGGGCGACCACACTTTGCCGATGCGCTGGTGAAGCGGGGACATGTAAAAAACCGCAAAGCGGCGTTCGACCTGCTGTTGGCCAAGGGCCGGCCTGCCTACGTGGAACGGTATCGCTATACCGCCCGCGAATGTATCGAGCTCATCCGTCAGGCCGGCGGTATATCGGTTTTGGCCCATCCGGCTACCATCTATCTTCCCGACGACCAGCTTAGGGGCGTGATCATGGGCATGAAGAAGCAGGGACTTGGAGGGCTTGAGGTGTACTATGCCGAGCACAAGCCGGAGAACATCAGCAAGTTCAGCAGCTGGGCGGAGGAGATCGGACTCATCTGTACGGGCGGAACCGATTATCATGGCGCCAACACACCCGACCTCAAGCTGGGCACCGGATTCGGCCAGTTGCATGTTCCGGACAGCACCCTTGACCTGCTCAAGCGAGAACTGGAAAAAGTCCGCCTAGCTGGTCCATCGATGTGATGACGGCATTGGGCTGCAGGCCAGCGCAACGCTCATCGGCTTCGCGCAGTCGCAAGGAGCGTTGATCGCCGGCAAAAAGAACGGTTTTACAACCTGCTTGGCTCGCCGTGTAGACATCGTTGAGCATATCGTTGCCCACGTAGACCGTCTGCGAAAGTTTTATCCCGTGATTCCTCTTGAGGTATTTCTCGGCCTTTGGAAACAGATCGGCGGAAGGCTTGGCCTTGAGTTCCTTGTAGGACCAGATGCAGCAATCGGGATCAAAACCGATCTGATCAATTGTTTCATCGAAAAAGGCGCGAAAGAGCAGGGGAGTGTAGAACTGCGCGTTGGATACGATTCCCATCACGACCCCACGTTCCTTAAGTGAGCGGAGGATCTCCCGGCAACCCGGCATCGGATAAACCGGGTTAACCCGGCACTCATACTCGATGGCAAGCTGCCTGAAGGGTTCGATGTCGATTGTCGCCGGATCCAGTACCTGGTGCCGGCGGAGCAGATCGACGACACGCTCCCAAACCTGTACAATATCAACTTCGGGGTAGTCGGTCCCTGCCGCGCGGCTAGCCTTGTGCCATGCCAGGATTTCCGATTTGAGGCACTCCTTCCCTAAACGGCCGGCGTCCTGCAGCTTTCCAGTAAACCCAGACACATCCAGCGCTTCGGTCAACGCCTCTTCCGTATCTTTTGCCGCAGCCGTTCCCACGTCGCCGGAATCGGAGACAAAGAGCGTTCCGTAGACATCGAACAAAACCGCCCGAGCGCCTTCGAACCGGCTGAGCATCGGCTCGCAGGATGTGGGCAGGGGGGCAAGGGGAGGGCATTGATTCCGGATGATGTCGCACATCGCTTTCATGTGGCTTATCCTTTGCAAATGACTCTCTAATGCCAAGCCTAGAAAGCGGTCAATTGGCTTTGGAATTGGTAAAATAGGAACTCGTTCCCTTTGCTTCCATCGTTTCGCCGATGCGCTTGATCGCATGCACATAGGCCGCCGTACGTTGATCGGTTCCGATTTCGCGGGACAGGTCGACGACCTGTTCGTACTCGCGCGCCATGATGGTTTGCAGGCGTTGGTGCACCTCCTGCAACTCCCAATACTGCCCCGAGCGGTTTTGCAGCCATTCGAAGTAACTGACCGTAACCCCACCGGCATTGGCCAGGATATCCGGCATGACATCGATCCCTTTCTCAAACAGAATGTCGTCGGCGCCGGAAGTGATGGGGCCGTTGGCTACTTCGACGATGCGCTTTGCCTTGATCCGAGGGGCGTTTTCTTCCGTGATCTGGTTTTCGAGCGCAGCCGGCACGAGGATGTCGACATCCAGCTCCAACAGGTCCTCGTTGCTCATGTTTTCAGCATCGATCGAGTGGCACAGGGCGCTGTCGCAATAGACCGCCTGCACATGCTTGGTCTCTTCCTTGACACGGATGAGGCTGGGCACGTCAAAACCTTCGGGACGGTAGATGGCCCCTTGGGAGTCGCTGACGGCAACGATCCGGTAGCCATCCTTGTGGAGCAGACGGGCGACACTTTGGCCGGCGTTGCCGAACCCCTGGATGGCAATCCGCGTGTTTGCTGGATCCAAGCCCTGCTTCTTCGCCATTTCACGGATGCAGTAAAAGGCCCCGCGTCCCGTGGCGTCCGCACGGCCAACGCTCCCTCCCATGCTGACCGGCTTGCCGGTGATGACGGCCGGGCAGTGCTGGCGCCGGATGGTCGAATATTCATCCATCATCCAGCCCATGATGCGCTCGTTGGTATACATGTCCGGGGCCGGGATATCGACATCGGGCCCGATAAAGTCCGCAATCAGCCGGATATATCCGCGGCTAAGCCGCTCCAGTTCCATGGGACTGAGGGATTTCGCGTCCACCGAGATTCCGCCTTTGGCCCCGCCAAAGGGTATGCCGACAACCGCGCACTTGAAAGTCATCCAGAAGGCGAGCGATTGCACTTCATCGCGACTGACGCTGGGATGGTAGCGTAGCCCGCCCTTGGTGGGACCTCGGGTATCGTCGTGCCGGACACGATATCCAGTGAAGAAATCAAGGGTGCCATCGTCGCGCCGGACCGGGACGGACACTTCCAGACACGATTTTGGTGTTCCGATGCGCAAGGCGATTTCGTCGCTCAAGCCGGTGTGTTTCATCGCGGTGTCGAGGCGCCGCATTGCATCCTCGAAAAGTTTGGGGCTCTGTGCCATGTTATCCTCCTGATTAAAAGGATTCTAAAGGAGATGGAATCGGACGGTCAAATGCAATGATGGCTTGAGTTGTGCTAGATTGTCCTCCCAAGGACGTCATTCAGGAAGCGAGGTAGATATGAAAGTTACAGTCAATATTTTGGTGCTGGGGAGTTGGCTCGCCTGCATCGGCGCAACTTGCGCCGGGGAGCAGCAAACCGTGACGTGCTCGAAGGATACCTTCGGCCGCAGCAATGAACGGAACCAGAACAGCGGAGGAAGCGAGGTGTTGTACGTGGCCCACAATTCCATGTTGCGCACGCTCTTTGCCTTCGACCTTTCCGGCGTAACAAACCAAATCGTTGGCGCGGAACTGGTCTTCCAACAGGCCGACAGCAACGAAAAACCGCTGAGCATGGTGGTATCGCCCATGACCTATACCAAGAGCAACGCCGCATGGCGCGAGGGCTCCGGTGCCCGGGGCACGACAGGGCGGAACGCGATATCCGGCGAAGCAACCTTTTCGCGATGCTCGTTTCCGGATGGGCCGTGGGAGACGGCCGCAGGAAAAAGTGAAAGAGGGCTGGACGACCCGGCACTTTGGTTGCTCCCAATTTCCCGGATAAACAGGCAAAGCTGGGTGCAAGGGGCAGAGATCCGGTTGAAGCTGGAATCCGTTTCCTTTCTTGAGGCATGCCGAAAGTCCGGCCGAAACCTCGTGACCTTTGGTCTGTGGGGTGTTGGGGGGGGCGGCTACTACGGTATCGCCTCAAAAGAATCGGGAAACGGCCCTTCATTGGTCCTTACACTCAACAAGTAGGTCCCAAGGCATTTGCAACGACGACAACGCAACGGAAAAAAGCAAAAGGTGCGGCCTCGGCCGCACCTCTGTTTTGCCCGGGGGGATATCGGGCAGGACTTCGATGTTCGTATTAGAAGTAGTAGTGGGCGCCCAAACTGACCTGCGTGCCCTTGTTGATTTCATCATATCCGTCATCATCGGCGAACAGGACGCCGTAACCAACTTCAAAGTTGAATCCCAGTTCAGGGAGTTCTTGGAAACGCCATTCCGCGCCCGCCAATGCACCCAGAGTCCAGTAGGTGCCGTCCGAAGATCCTTCCTCGTACAGGTTGAGGGAGAGGCTCGGTCCCACATAGAAATCCGAATTGGGACGATCAATGATGGTATACAGCGCCCTGCCGGTGAACGACCATTCCTCATAGTCGGTGCCGCCGTCCCGGTCATCGGATTTCCAGTGTCCAATCACGGCTTGCCAGCCCAGAGGTTCAGGGGTACTGCGCAGGCTGATGTTGTCCATGACAAATCCATCATGAAAGATGCCTTGATAACCCAAGCCAATGTTGCCCGGTTCATCACCTTCGGCATGAGCCATGGCCATAGTTGTGAATACTGCTATTGCTATGCATAGTATTTTTTTCATCTCACTCTCCTGTTTGTACTTTTCCCCCGACTACTGGTCCCGGACCGCCCGGAACAACATAGAATGACAAGTGCGAAGAGAATGTGCAGGGATGGGGCGAGATACTGGATTAGAGCGCATGAAAGGCCCTAAACCAAAGAATGTACGATATTCCACTGTATGTGCATCCAACATATAGTGTTCCTCGTCTTACGAAGCAGATTAAAAACGTGCTGGAATTTTTTTCAAGAACTATTTTACCACAACATTGTGAGAGGTATTATCGTCTTTTAAGCAATCGCACGTGTCAACGTGCCTTGGCTTCAAGGATCCGTTCTTGCCGGTCGCGCAGGATTTCCTTGTTGCTCCAGACGCCGTAGGGATCGCGATAGGTTAGGCCGCGCGTGGTTTCGCGTATCAATTTTAACTCGTGATCAGGTAGCTGGATTTTAATGTCCCCAGGGCGCATCGCAGCAATCGTTCCACCACGCTGGCGGCCCACAGGATCGGTTTCGCCGACATGGAAGCCGGCTTCCAGCATTCCTGCCCGAACCGGTATGGCCGCACAGTACGTCAGTAACACGGCATCGGGTTTCATCACACGCTTTAGTTTTCTAAAAAAATCTACCGTCCAGAGTTCGCTATTCCGTTGGGTGGAAAAGGCGTCGAGGAAGAGCAGGTCGTAGGTGCTGGGCTGAAGTTTGGTGATGGTGTAGCGCGCATCGCCCCAGTGAATCATTGCCGATTGCCACTTCTCTTCGATTCGTTGCTTTCCATCAGGAAAGCCTCGCTTCGCGTGCCGATTGCTGATTTCCGATTGGCCATACAGATAAAGTTCCATGAGCGTTTTTTTCCAGTCGAAGGTATCCGAATCCAAGGTCTGGATGTTTTTCGCGGCGGCTCCCACCACGCGCCGATCCATCTCCAAGGCGGTGATGGACAGTGTAGATGCGGCATCCTGCCGCATTGCGTTGGCCGCGCAAAGGCTGTTGTAGCCCAATCCGAAACAGACATCCAACAACTGGACATCGCCCTTCTCCTGTCGTTCATTCAGCTTGCTGGGGACGACGTATTTCTCCATCGCTTCCATCCGCGCACCGGACGGTGTGTGGTAGTGCTCCTTGTAGTCCTCGTTCCAGAACGTGACCGACCCGTCCTCGGTTTCGACAACCTTCAGGGTTCCCCCCGTCCCCTCATCTCCCACTCGCCCTTTCAAAAGAAGATCCCCTTGCCGCCATTCCCGGCAGGTCATCTGCTGGATGACATAGTCCTTGAACTGGCCCTTGGCCATGTGCCATTTCGGGGCGATAAGCTCCTCGTCGAGCGTGTCGGTGGTGAGCCGCATGATCGGAACGTGAGGCGGCATGCGGCGGATGAAATCCATCAGGTGTTCGGCGAAATCGTATTCCATCAGAACGGGCAGGGGCGATAGCGCATGTTCCAGTGCGAGTGTGGTGCCTTTTTCAATATGCAGGTTGTGGATCTTGACCGCGTCGATCGGCAGGGCGGCCAGCGTGTCGGCCGTTTTTTGGAAATCCTCCGCAGTTTCCCCCGGCAGACCGAGGATGGCGTGGACGGCGACTTTGATTCCTAGTTCATGAAGTTTCTGGATCGCTGTTTCGCTAGATGCCCAATCGTGGCCACGGTTGACGCGCTCCAAGGTTTTGTCGTGTACGGTCTGGACGCCCAGCTCGACCCACACCTCGATGTGTTTGTTGAGCTCGACGAGGAAATCGTAGGCCTGCGGCGTGAGGCAGTCGGGACGCGTGCCGATGCTGACCGCCGTAAAGTCGAACGCATCGAGCAGGTCGAGATACATCGGTTGCTGGCTTTCGCCGAACGTAGCGGAAAAGGCCTGGATGTAGGCCATGTATTTTTTCGCCCCATAGCGGTCCCGCGCAAAACGGATCGCCTCGGCCATCTGTTCCTCAACGGTGTTCTTTCCGATGGTTTGTACCGCCGCCGATCCGCGCACGTTGCAAAACGTACATCCACCGGAACCATCGAGTTCGCGGTTCGGGCAGCCCAGGTTGAAGTCGATCGGAACGCGAAAGAGCGGCTCGCCGTAACGCTCTCGCATGAATTCTTTGTATTGGAGGTAAGGGGATTGCATGGCGGGAATGTGCCGTAGTCCGTCGCACCGATCAATTCCCAATAACCGCCGAAAAGCAAATCCGGCCATCGTCGGTTTCACGGGCCGTGACGCTGAGTTCTAGGTTTGGACTAAGCTGTCGGGCCCACCCCTCATCGCGGGCCGTCCATCGTCCGTTTTCCAGTTGACCCGGACGGGCCGTCCACGATTTCCCAAACTCCCGCTGGTTCGTCATGGACAGTCTCCAATGCGCCCTGGGATCATCGGCAGAAAAACCAGTGGTTGGCCCTGATGTTGCCTCCTCGAAGACCCTGAATACGCACGTGCGAAGCGAATTTCCGGAATCAGCTTCGCGGTCGTCTCCCCCATACTCGTAAAAGCCGAAGGACTCGTTGAGAGCGACTGTGCGCGTGATATTGGTGGATTGAAGGGCGATGGGAATCAAGCCTATCGACTGCAGCACCGAGTCCGTGAGTGGTAGATCTTCCAACTTGTCTACACCCAGATCCTTCCCGAGTTTGTTCAAATTCTGCTGATTATCGTTTTGGTTCTGCAGCAGGCGGTCCATGGCCACGGCCCGGGCCAGCATATCAATGGCCCGCACTTGGTCATCTCTGCTTTTCCAGATCCGTGCCATTTCCATACAGGCTCTGACCGAGCATGGCTTGGCCTCAATCAAGTGGTTTTCGTATCGTTTTCGGAAGTCGTCGGTGTTTGGACGGTTAAGGTATTGTTGCGAAAACGCCAACAGCAGTTCGACCGCTGTGGATTTAGTATTCAGCAGCGACTCGGCGGCCTGCAGAATTTCATCCTCGTTGAATGGCCGGAAATAGCAGGCCGTCATGACATCCGATTCCTTCCGTTCATACATGCCGGTGCTGGGTGGCTTGGTCTGGCGTATTAGCAGCAGATGTTCTCCATCATGGTTGAGTTCCAACGGGGTGGGGTAGCTGGAATCGAGATAGTCGTCGCTCCCGTTCCAACCTTCTTTTTCAAGGGCATTTTGAACGGCCTGCATGGCTTCATGCATGGGGCGCTCGTCGCGGTAGCTCCAGATCGTCATGTTGTGGAACAGGAAGCCGCATCCGCTTAGCTTGCTTATCACTTCCCGATTCGCCTCAAAGGGCATCGTCGGCGCCGGTGCATACTTGCCGTAGAATGCGTCGGGCATGCGTGGCAGAAGGCCGTTTTCATCGGCGGTTTTCGTGAGTGGTTTCAAGAGCTGATCACAGATGCTTTTGCCGATGGCTTTGGCTTCGTCATCATGCACGGCCGATCCGGATTCGATGCCGGAGATCACGCCTTTGTAGTTTACCGTGATGTTCTGGCTCAAGTCGACGAGCGGAATGTGGAAATTGTACGGAAAGTCCAGATGATCGACCCCGCCGAATGCATTGCCGGAACAGGTGATGACGGCTTCTACGGCCCGGCCCGCCGGTCGTATGGATTGAGCATATGAAGGCATGTCGAGCCGCAGGTAATAGGAGGGAAGCAGGGTGCCGGGTTCGGGCGCAGAGCCCGCTGGATAGTACACCACTTCATCCACCATGGGCAGTCCGATCAGGGCCTGCTGGAGGAGATGCGCCGTTTTGATCATGAGGGGGTGGTCGCTGTCGTTCAGAATCGCGATGCGGCGGATATCCAACAATGCATTGGCCGGCACCGCCTTGCTGCTGGTTGCCGACGTATTGATCTGCGATTCACACGTGGTGGTCTTGAAGCCGATCGAGCTTTGCTGCACAGGATCGCCTTTTCTGGCGGTAACGATATGGTCCGATGGTTTGGTTAGATGCAGTTCAAGAAACGTCACGATGACGGCGGACATGCCGAATACGATAATGCGGGACCGGAGCAGGTGTTTAGGTTTGTGTCCGGTTGGACGAAGGAATACCCCAAATACAACATAGAGCAGTGTCATGAGCGGATTGAACAGCAGGAAGGTCAGGCCCCACCAGACCTTTGTCAAGAAATGGTTATTCAAGATGGGATAGAATGACTTGCAACGGATCCAGTGGATCAGCATCAGAATCCAAATGGCCAGATAGCCCCATACAACAAGCTTGAGATATTGCATAATCAAAACCTTTCTGGGTGCACATTGGCCTTTCTACAGGAGCCTCAGGGTTTGAACTGGCCGATTCAAGGGCTCAAGCGTGCATTCAAATGTTTCATCTCCAATCTGATGAACATCAATCCGGATTCGGGTGTTGGCGGATCCGGGCAATTGCTGGTTCATGCCGGCATGCCACAGGCCATTACTCACACTTCCATCCAGAAAAGACCAGGAGTGGTTGCCTTCCGAGTGGTTGCCGGCAAGTACCAGCGACCAGTGCCTGTTGGGAAGAGGTTTAAAGCCGATGAATGGTGAGACCTTGAAGGGGTCATGGACGACTCGATAGACATAGGTGCGCACTTGTTTCTCGGTCGAGTATTCATCATATGCGCTTCCGAATGCATACAAACCAAATGGTTTTTCGGGAGTGACCATAAAGGTTATGTTTGTCGTTACGTTCTCCAGAGGGATCAAACCAAGGTTCTGGAGTTCGCGATCCGTAGGAAATGCATCGATCAACGTCATATCGCCCAGACGTTCAGCCTGCCGTTCAATCGGGAATCGGGCGCTCCCATCGTATTGCAGGCGGGAGCCGTTTACCGCCAACAACAGTTCCTTGCGCGCCTGTTCCGCGTCACCCTGTTCTTCCCAGAAGCGGGATAGTTCGAGATGGCCCTGCAGGGAATCGGGTTCGGCTGAATTCATTCTTTTCCTGAAACGCGCAAGGACGCTCTCGGAACCCGACTCGCGGAACTGGCGTCCAAAGAAGAGCAGGGTGTCGGCCGGAATGGTCTCATCGGCCAGAAGTTGAGAGAGTGCGTCGTTTAGCTCTGCATTGGAGAATGAGTTTTTGTAGCGGGCGATCATGGGGACAGGGGCCCCCTTCTTTGGCGTATTGTCCGAACGGTATACTCGCAGAGTTTCGTTTCCTCGTTGCATTCGGAGTTGGGTGGCATTGCGGGAATGGTCTTCCCATCCGGATTCGAGCAGGGCAGTTCGATAGGCAGCGATAGCTTCTTCGGACGACCGCGGTTCTTCAAACCGCCAGGTGGTGTGATTGTGGATGAGCAGGTCGTACCCGCTGATTTTCGAGAGGGACTTGTTTGCATCGAATGGAAAGTCCGGTGTGGGAGCGTATGTGCCTTCTAAATATCCCGGGATCGGCGGGATCAGCGCACTGGAATACCATGGTTTACCGAAAAAGCTCTTCATTTGAGCATACAAAGCCTTGAGAACATCCTCGGCGGCGGAGTCGTATTTGGCGGCATAGGATTCGAATCCCAAAGTGGAGGATTGATGCTCTATCGTCAGGGAGGAGCGTTGTTTCCCGAGAGGCAGCGGTTGCCACGGCTCGGTGAACGTCTGCAGTGTTGAGATCCGAAAATGGATATCCGCGGCCGTATTTCGCGATAGGGGTAGTGGCGAAGAACGGACATTGTCAGTATCCAATTCTATATAGATGCTTGGCAGGCGACCGTTACCATCGGGATTGGTCCCTTTCGGATAGTAGGCCACTTCATCGACCGAGGGGGCCGAGAGAAGCCACTGCTGAAGTTTTTGCGCCGTTTTGATAGCGAGGGGATGGTCACTATTATTCAGGATAGCAATACGATGCAGGTCGAGATAGGTGATACTTTCAAATCCTAAATTGCCACCACCGGACGAAGAAGTGGAGGAGGTGAGTGCTGTTGCTTTCACGGACAGGTCATAGGCCTTGCGTGCGTTCGACTTGGTCAGGATTCGCGGTCGGTTGGGTAACCGGCCGATGGGCAGCACAAAAAGAAGAGAGAGGGCAAATACGGCAAATACAACAATGCGGGCAGGCTTAAGGCGTTTGGGGGGATTTTCGCCGGGGCGCAGTTTGACGCCAAAAATGAAATAGAGCAGAAGAAGTAGCGGATTGAACAGTAAAAAGGCGCCTCCCCAGAAAATTTTGGTTCTCCAGCTTTTACCAGCAATGGGATAGAATTCTTCACGCCCCAACCAATGAAGAAAAAGAGCCAGCCAGATGATGCCTACAATTCCCGTAATCAACAGCCCCATCTTTTAATCTCATTTAAAAGAGGGTATTTGAATATATCGGTGTTGACAAGCAACTAGCCTGCGGGTCGATCAAAGAGTAGACGCTGGCCGCGGATGGAGTCGTTGACCTGTCCGTTTTGATAGGCAAGCTGTCCGTTCACCAAGGTGGCAGCGATGGATGACTTGAAGGTGACGCCTTCGAAGGGCGACCAGCCACATTTGTATTCAATGCTCTCTTTGGTGACCGTGGACGGGGTTTCCGTGTCTATCAGCACGAGGTCGGCCCAATAGCCCTCTCGGATAAAGCCACGGTCCAGACATTGGAAAATCCGGGCCGGATTATGTGCCGTCTTATCGGCGACCATTTCCAACGGGAAGAATTCCAGTGCGGTGGTCATTGCGCTTTGGATCAGGGGAAGACCGGAAGGTGCGGAGCCGTAGGGGTTTTGCTTTTCTTCCCATAGATGCGGCGCATGGTCGGTTCCGATGGTATCGATGACTCCATCGATGACGGCTTGGCGGAGTGCGGTGCGGTCGGCCGGCGTTTTAATGGATGGGTTGCATTTGATGAGCGCGCCTTTTTCATCGTAGTCGTCTGAAGAAAACCAGAGCATGTGCGGGCAGGCTTCGGCCGTGATTTTTTTTCCGGAAACCGGGCCCGCTTTAAAGAACTCGAGCTCCTTGGCGGTCGTCAGGTGCAGCACGTGAATCTGCGAGTTGTATTTGGTGGCCAGTTCAACGGCAAGGGCGGTGGAGCGGTAGCACGCTTCTTCGGAGCGGATTTTATAGTGCTCGGAGAAGGGGATGTTTTCGCCATATTTTTCGCGGGCGGCTTTTTCGTTTTCACGGATGGTGTTGGTGTCTTCGCAGTGCAGGGATATTGGAACCTGGATCTGTCCAAAAATATTTTCCAGTTGCTCGGTGCGGTCGACCAGCAGTCCGCCGGTGGAAGCGCCCATGAACAGCTTGACGCCACAGACGGTTTTCGGGTCCATCGCAAGCAGTTCGTCGATATTGTTGTTGGAGGCGCCTAGGTGGAAGGAATAGTTGGTGACACATTTTGTGGCGGCAAGCGCAAATTTATCTTCAAGCACGGCGTTTGTAATGGCCGCCGGCTTGGTATTGGGCATTTCCATGATAGACGTGACGCCGCCGGCGACGGCCGCGCGGCTTTCGGAATGCATGTCCGCCTTCATTTCCAGGCCGGGCTCGCGGAAATGGACGTGGCAGTCAATCATCCCTGGCAGCAAAGCCTTGCCGCCGGCATCGATCACGGTATCGGCGGGCTGGTTCGTCAGAGCGGAAGCGATTTTCTCAATCCGTCCGTTCTTGATGAAAACGTCCGCGGCAAAGGTTTTGCCCTCGTTTACAAGCTTGGCGTTGGTAATCAGTGTCGTTTGCATGCGGGGCAAGATAGTGGAGCCGCGAATGCAGGAAAAGCAACGATTACGGATTATTGCAAGGTTAGCTGATTATCAGCAATGCCAGCCAGGGCACGAACACGAATACAATGAATACAATCTTGTAGACTCCGAGGAAGCCGTAGAGCGTCGCCTTGATCGACTCCGGAGGCAACCCGAACAACTTGCCATGTACCCGTACGATAAAATCCTTATGTGCTATGCACATGACCGCCGAGATCATAAGCATCCCCAGATTGATCACCGTCATCCACATGAAGAATTCCTTGAGCAGTAAAACATTCATACACCCTCCGTATTGATCGGACACCAATCAAACGTTTTTGTTGATGCGATAATGGTTCTTAATCAAATTGATCAGTACGGCCTAATATAGGTCTAATTGGTTCGGATACAAAGGGATTTAACAAGAAATGGGTCGGAAGGCTTTACTTTCCACTGGCTGTCTGGCATATATGAAAGGCTATTCCAATACATAAGGAGAGACATGCATAAGACCCCATTCACCATTTTGGCTACGCTACTTGCCATGGCTGTTGCAAGAGCGGAGGTAGATCCGATCACATCGTTCAACAACCTTGATTTTGATAATTCGACGTCAGGAACATCTGGTGGATTTGATACGGGTGCTTATGACGTTCCCGGTTGGACGGATTACGGCGCCCCCCTTGCCGACGCAGGAATTGGTGGAGATCCGGGAGTGCCTGGCGATTGGTGGAGTGCCCAGGATGGTTTTGCTGCCTTTATGGCATCCGGCGACGCAGCCTACACGATGAGCACGTATACCATTCAGTCGGGGGATCAATTTGCCATCGACTTTTATGCCATGCACTGGGAATGGACCGGGACGGGCGAATGGACCGCCACTTTGTTCTATGACAACCCCTCCAATGTAATCGGCACCTTTGTACAGGGCGGCCTGCCCAACAACGGGACATGGGCCCGCTACACCAGCCCTGCCATTGCAGCAACGCCCGCCTCGGTCGGTCATACGCTCGGCGTCCTGTTTACAAGTACGGGCACCGGCATCTCGCAAGTGGACGAAATTACGGTGGGTTGGCCATTGGACCTGCAGTATTATTGGGGCGATGACTTTTCCGGCACCTTGGTTAATGAAGACAAATGGCAAGTTAACGGGCCCGATTGGGGCATGTCCACTGCGTCTCCCACTGCGGCGTCGGCCAGCAAGGTGCATGTGGGCGATGGTCGTCTGTCGCTTGAGGCCACCCGGACGAAAGTAAACGGCTCCAATAATGCTGGTGATGAAATATTTGATGGAGGTCTGATCACGACCGACGGGAAACCCCGTTTCAGTGGAGATTGCTACATCGAAGCCCGCATTCTGCTCCCCGACACCATAGGCTCATGGCCCGCGTTCTGGGCCTTGCACAACGGTTGGCCGCCGGAGATGGACATCATGGAATACCCACTCGGAGCCTACGGCAATGACCAGTATCATACGGCTTTTCACTACACGAATACCAGTGGCGGCCAATCCGCCGGCGCCGGTGCGGTGAATCCGGGTTCGGCGGGCGACCTGCGGGGCTCGTACCATATCTTTGGTGTCAATTGGGACTATAACAACTCGGTCAGGTTTTATTTTGACGGAGCCGAGGTCAGCTCGTTCTATAGCACGACGGAAGTCTCTGAAATGGCGGACCTGTACCTGATCCTCAACTACGCCGTCGGCGGCTGGCCTGCCGTGCCAAGCACCACCGACTGGCCGGTGGGTTTCACGGATGAGACATTGGTAGACTGGGTCCGTGTCTGGAAATATGGCCGCACAAAAAGCACGTACTGGCAAGGCGGTGGAGCTGGTTCGAATGCGGCTTGGAACAATGCCAGCCACTGGTCGAACGGGGAGCCCACCCTTGGTGGCGTGACTGCAAACTTCGATACAATCTCCCCGGAGACATCGCAAACCGTCGTCATTCCCGGAACGCGCAGGGCATCGGTTATCAATCTCGACGGCAGCACCCGCTACCGATTCGGAAGTGACACGGATCGACTCATTCTCGGCTTCGGCAATCTGGGCGCGATTCAGCCCGCCATCAATATGGCCGCCACCACGACCACCGAGCAGGAATTCTGGTCTATACTCGAATGGTCCGGGACCCTCGGCATCAATAACGACTCGTCTTATCCCTTGCTGCTAACCGGGGAGCTTGTGGGTGGTGACGGTATCAATATCGACGGTTCGGGTGTGGTCAGTTTTGATGGCAACGACAACAATTTCCTTGGAACGGTCAAGGTTGGTGTCGGGCAGGGCCCCGGCATCGTCCGTGCGCGGGGGCAGCATGCGCTGGGTCATGGCGACACCGTGATCATCGGCGACACCGGCCAGAGCTTCACCCTCACCACCGCCGCCAAGGCGGGCACTCCCTTCTGCGAGGAGTGCGAGAAGGCGAAGAAGATCACCGAGGAGCTGCGCTCGCCGCCTCCACCGAACGAGCCTCCACC